>JBEAYI010000105.1:0-5934 GCA_041159375.1 Actinomycetota bacterium | reverse complement strand
CTTCTGTTCCGTTAGTTAAAATCAAATCATTAACAACACTTGCCATCATCTTCATTGGTAGCGCAGAAAGATTTGGCATTCCACCAGCAAGTGAAACAATTTCTGGCCTAGATGCAACAGCGAAGAGCGCGCGAATCTCACTTGGTTGCATACCTGCAGCACGAGCAGCGAAACGTTGCTCGAGATTCTGCGGCGCACCCGTTTGGTGACGCGTTGAGATTTCGCTCATCCGCCAATCATCCCACAGGTGGCGGGTTTGCCGTCAGCGGCGAAGACCTGCGCTACGTAAGTCAGAGATACGAAGAGTGCCTGTTTTTGCATCATCTTCAGTTGATAAATAAAGACGTTGAATTGCAATAAGTAAAGATTCGGCAATCACATCGCGAAAATCAGGACGGGCTAAACGGTTGGCATCTCCAGGATTGCTGGCATAGCCAAGATCAATACGGACTGCAGGCGCTTTTGTTAGTCGCAGCAGATCCCATGTCATTGCATGTGTGCGGCAATTAAGTAAATCGGTGCGCGCACATATTTCACGCTGCACAAGGGATGCAAATCGTTCACCGACGATTGAGTGGATTCCGTGCGCATCACTTCCATAAAAATACGTTGCAACCCCATGAGCATCAGGATTCGGATGTGAATCAACGTGAAGTGAAACCATGAGATCAGCTTCGCGTTGATTAGAAAATGTAATTCGCTCCGCTTCAGTTGGGCAGTTATTAGCACCACGAGTAAGAAAAACGCTTGCACCGAGTGCTAAGAGACGACCTTCAACACGTTGTGCGATGTCATAAACAATTTCAGATTCAATAATGTTATTTGCAACATTGCCCTGATCTTTTCCACCCAAACTTGGATCTAAAACAATTACTTTATTTGCAAGGGCTGGACCACGATTTTTCTGTGATGCGTTTTCACGAAGTTGTGATGGCGCACCACCGGAGACAATCTTTGTTAATCGAATTAATCCAATTACGGTTGCGGGGCCACACTTTCCATCTACTGCAATACCAACTGATTTTTGAAACTCTTTAACCGCACCAGCAGTTAATTCACCATAAATTCCATCTACTCGCCCGCAATCAAAACCCATCTCAGTTAATCGCGATTGCAACGCAGCAACATCATCACCGCGCATCAATGGTGCTTCTTGCAGATATAAAGAGCGATCGCCTAATTTCCAGCGAGCTTCTTCGAGCGCGCGAGCAGTGACATCATTAATGATGCCCGTAACTGTTAACCCGCGCGATTGTTGAAAAGAGCGGATCTCTTCTTCAGAGAGCTCTTTCATAATTTAAGAGATAAAGCTTTCGAGTTCTTTAAGAAGTGCTGGCTTTGGCTTTGCACCAATAATTGTCTTTACAACTTCGCCATTTACATAAACATTTAACATCGGAATTGATGTCACGCCATATTTAATTGCGATAGCAGACTCTTCATCTGTATTAAGTTTTACAATCTTTAACTTATCGCCATGTTCTGCAGCAATCTCATCAAGGATTGGAGCAACTGCGCGGCATGGTCCACACCATTCAGCCCAGAAATCAACTAGAACAGGCGTGCTGCTCTTAAGTACGACTTCATCGAATGTTGCTGCTGTGACTGAAATTGCTGCGCTCATGGCTTCCCCTTTGGTGGATTCTGTATGGAACTTTACTAGTGTGAAAGAAATTTTTCAGCATCGAGTGCAGCCTGACAACCAGAGCCAGCAGCTGTAATCGCTTGGCGATACGTGTGATCGACTAGATCTCCGCATGCAAATACGCCTTCAATGTTTGTCTTAGTCGAACGACCTTCAACCTTTACATAGCCTTCGGTATCTAATGAAACCTGGGTTGTGATTAATTCACTGCGCGGAATATGACCAATTGCAACAAATAGTGCACCGAAATCTCGCTTTGTTACTGCGCCAGTAACTGTGTTCTTTAATTCCAAAGCTTCCATTTTTGCTTCGCCTAAAACATCAGTAACTTCTGTGTTCCATAAGAATTCGATTTTCGGATTAGCTTTTGCGCGATCGGCCATAATCTTTGATGCACGTAAGGAATCACGACGGTGAATAAGAGTCACCTTGCTTGCAAACTTTGTTAGAAATGTTGCTTCCTCAACAGCAGAGTCTCCGCCACCCACAACTGCAATCTCTTGATCACGGAAGAAGAAACCATCGCAGGTTGCACACCACGAAACTCCGCGACCAGATAAACGTTTTTCGTTTTCCAATCCAATTTCGCGATAGGCCGAACCCATTGCAAGGATTACAGATTTAGATTTAAGAACGTTTCCTGATCCATCTTTTAAAGTTTTAACTGGACCTTTTAAATCCATTTCAACAATGTCATCTGTAATTAATTTTGTACCAAAGCGTGCTGCTTGTTTGCGCATTGAATCCATTAAATCTGGACCCATGATTCCATCGGTGAATCCAGGAAAGTTTTCAACTTCAGTTGTGTTCATGAGTGCGCCGCCAGCTGTTACTGAGCCCTCATACATAACTGGTTCGAGTTGCGCACGCGCAGCATAAATAGCAGCGGTGTAACCAGCTGGACCAGATCCAACAATTACTACTTCGTGGATTTTTTCGCTCATGTGTTCACCATAACCTCAGTTTAAGCCTGTTTATTCCTCTACCTTGTTACGGCGCAGAATCAGCGCAGTAATTCCGCTCACTTCACTTATTCGCAAAGCCTTAAAGCCTTTGCAGCAAAGAAATAACCTAGGGCTCCAGCAACAATAACAAAGAGAAGTTCGCTAGCTCGAATCAATGAAGATTGATCCGAACCAACCCATCCAAAATATTGTGAAATTGCAAAAATTGGCAACATTGCAATGAGTGCGGCTAACAGTAATCGTCCATGTTGACCAATAAATTCACGAACATGTATCGCCATGTTGACCAATGAATTCACGGACATGAATTGTCCCCGTATGTTTTTTCAATAAACGAAGCGTTATAAATAAGCCAATCAAATAACTTACAGAGAAAGCAAAACCTAAACCAACAGTTACCCAATCACTTGGTAAAACCGCTAAGAACAAATAGGAGAGAGCAACGGAAATAATGTTGATTATTAAAATCGACCACACTTGTGTGCGAGTATCTTCAAAAGCGTTAAATCCACGGATAAGAACTAAGTTAATTGAGAAAGCCACTAAACCAAGACTGAGGGCGGATAAGACATAGCCAATATAAATGCCATCATTTTTATCAATGCCAAAGAAGAGAACTTCTGTAATGAGGGGACCAAAGAGCAAGAAGGCTACTGAGCTTGGAATTGTTAAGACAGCAACTGTTTTAATTGCGCGTAACAACTGCTCTTTAACGTCTTCGACCTTTTTGTTAATTGCCAACTTAGACATATGAGGCAAGAGAGCTGTCACAATTGAAATTGTCACAATCGAATAAGGCAACAACATAATGAGATAAGCATTCTTAAATGGCGTGAAACCAACACCTGTTGTTATTCCAGCTTTTGCACTATCAACAGCTGCAGTCGTTGCAACGTTTACAGTGATTAAATAACCAATCTGTGAGATCAAGACATAAACAAGAGTCCAACCAGCGAGTGAGAATGATTTACCTAAACCAGCAACTCCCCACTTTGGACGAATCTTTATACCTGATCGTTTTACAACAGGAATAAGGATGAGCGCTTGAACAATAATTCCAGCAGTTGTTCCCCAGCCAAGGATCTGAATTTGAGTGGATGTAATCGAATCAACATTCACACTTGGCCACTTAATTAAAAATGCGGAGAAAACAACGATAACTACGAGGTTATTGGCTATTGGCGCCCACATCAACGGAGCAAAAGATCCGCGCGCATTGGCAACCTGTCCGAGCATTGTGAACAAACCTAAGAAAAAGATTTGCGGCAAGCAATAACGAGTGAACGCAATTGCAATTTCACGCTCTGTTTCAAAGCCAGGCGTAGAAAAACTTGGTGCGTATATATAAACAAGTTGTGGAGCAAAGATTACGCCGATAATTACTAGCACAAGCAAAATTCCACTAATGGTTGTAACAAGGCGAGACGCAAAGAGATGTCCACCATCAGCGTCATCAAATGCGCGCACTAGTTGTGGAACGAAAATTGCAGTGAGTGCTCCACCAACTAATAAGTTATACAAAATATTTGGCATTGTGTTTGCAACATTGAAAGCATCTGCAAGCAACGCGGTGCCAAGCGTTGCAATCATGATTACGCCACCGATAAAGCCAGTAATGCGAGAAATGATTGTGCCAATAGCCATCACGCTAGATGCGCGGAAGAGTTCGTGTTGTTTCACTTACGCGCCCTCCGCACTCGTCGCACACTCTGGGTGATCGCGGCCAAGAACAAAAGTACTGCCGCCCCTGTAGTAAACCAAGCAACACGAGAATCAATAACTGTCAGATTTAAAGATAAGTCAGCAGGATCGGCAATTGCTCGTCCATCAGCACTTACGAATTGAGCGGTGATAAACGTCTGGCCAGGCGCGAATACTTCTATAGGTACTGAAATCTGTGTCTTTGAATTAGGTTCTAAAACAATTTCTTTCACATCATCCACGCTAATACGCGAAGAACCAGGATATAAATTCAGATTTACTTTAACAACAGAGTTGTATCCATTTGCCAAAGTAATAGGCAACTTACTCTTTGCAGAAGTTAGTTGGTATTTACCAGGAAAGATTTTTAACCGCTCCTTATATTTATACACTTCTTGTGATGCGTTAAATGAAAAATAAGTGCGATCTGCTCTACTTAATAAAGGTGACATCAATCGACCAAGTTGTGCGCGAATATCTGCCAATTCAGCAGGGTCCACAACTGTTGATAGGGCCGTAACTGCTTTGCGATTAGTCGCATAACGATTGCGCAACTCTTCTGAGAAGTACGTGCGACCTTTGCTCCACGCAGCTAGCGGTTCACTTCGAACCGGGCGACCGAGTGCGGTTGCTAATCGAGTTTGAGCGGTCTTGTAATAATAATTAAGTTCACTAGATGCTAACTCTCGCGCTAATTGCGGATCAGGGTTTCCATAAGGCAACGCAACAACCTGGGCATTCGTTGCAACTTTTTTAAGTTGAGCCAAATATGCAACAGCGTCGATAGATGCGTCAATTTTCGTGCCATCTCGCAATTCATAAGGTTCCGTCATTGCGGTGATGTCTTCAATGAGTGCGGCATCAATCACCCAAATGCGTGGTGTGAGATCTGTAGAAAAAATCAAACTCCAGAGCCGTCCACCAATAGCGATTTCTTTTGCCAAATCATCATTTCTAAATGTTCCATCAAAATTTCTATGCATGGTGTCAGTAATTTGTACTTCGCGACTTTCAGCGTGAGCTGCAGGCGGAAGTATGAATAAGCCGATTAGCGCAAAGAGAAATATTTTCTTCATACCAACAACCCAGAGTTTTTAGCAATAAGTTTTTTCTCATCGGGATAAGCCAACAAACCAACGATGTCAGCGAGTGGGAACCAGCCAACTTCATCTACTTCACTCTCTTGGGCAGCAAGCAATCCACCAGTTTCCTTAAATATAAAGTGGTGAACAGTTTTATGAATTCTTTTTCCACCGGCCATAAACCAAAAATCAATAACGCCGAGTGATTGTGTAATTTGCGAATCAATTCCAGTTTCTTCTGCTACTTCGCGAATTGCAGCTTGTTCAGGAGTTTCGCCCTCTTCGATATGTCCTTTTGGCAAAGACCAGAGAAGTTTTTTACCTTCAGGATCTTTTTGATCACGCCGACCAATTAACAAACCTTGTAGTCCACTCTTATCGATAACGAGCCCACCAGCACTGACTTCATCAACGCGCTTGGCGTATGGGCGCGCAGGTTTTTTACTAGGAGTTGGGGTCGTGCCAGATGTAGAAGTTTGTGGGGCGCGATTGGCGGGGCGTCTGCGCTTCCGCTTTTTCTTCGTACCTTCGCTGCCCGCAC
>JBEAYI010000104.1:715-4624 GCA_041159375.1 Actinomycetota bacterium | reverse complement strand
GTCACAAATACTTCTCCGGAAGATGAAGCGATTGGAAAAGTTCTTGCTGAAGCAAAATCAGTTGGGATAGATCGAGTTGTTCAAGTTGGATATTCGGCGGAACAATCAGAATGGTCAGTACGTCTTGCAGAAAATTGGCCTGGCGTCTTAGCGGCGGTCGCGCTACACCCAAACGAAGCTCCTGTAGTTGCTGATTTAGAGAGTGATTTAGCGCGAATTGAAGAGTTGGCTCACCATCCAAGAGTGCGTGCCATCGGTGAGACCGGCTTGGACTTCTTTAGAACCGAAGAAGATCTTCGAGAGCGACAACGCTATTCATTCATCCGCCACATTGAGATTGCCAAGAAAACAGATAAGGCACTTGTAATTCATGACCGCGATGCACACCGAGCAGTCCTCGATACTTTAAACGAAGTCGGAGCCCCCGATAAAACGATTTTTCACTGTTATTCAGGAGATTTAGCAATGGCAAAAATCTGCGTCGACCGCGGATACATCCTTTCTTTTGCTGGCACCCTAACTTTTAAGAATGCTCCGGAATTGCGCGAAGCGGTAAAAATTGTTCCGGTCGATCAGTTATTAGTAGAAACAGATTCACCATTTTTAGCACCCACACCACATCGTGGTGCTCTTAATACACCTGCTCAAATTGCCAATATTGTCCGAGCCATGGCAGATGAAAGAGATGTTAGCGACGCAGAGCTTGCGACAGCGCTGAGCAATAATGCTGAACGTATTTTTGGTTCATTCGAATGACCTTGCTAGGCGCGGCAGAAATTCGTGAGCTGGCAGAGGAATTAGGAATCAAGCCAGCAAAATCACTCGGCCAAAACTTTGTTATTGATGCAAATGTCTGCAGAAAAATCGTTCGTACTGCGGGCGTTACAAGTTCAGATGTCGCACTAGAAATTGGACCTGGATTGGGTTCTCTCACACTCGCTCTTTTGGAAGAAGCAAAGTCTGTGATCGCTGTTGAAATTGATGAGCGTTTAGCCACACGATTGCCACAAACGGTCGTGGCACATAATGAGAGCGCTGCAACGTTTAGCGTCATTCATCAAGACGCACTTCATTTAAAGTCATTGCCAGAAGCGCCAACAGTGCTCGTGGCAAACTTGCCGTACAACGTTTCAGTTCCGGTGTTACTGCATCTACTAGAAATATTTCCAACACTTAAATCTGGTGTAGTTATGGTGCAGGCAGAAGTTGCTGATCGCTTAGCTGCTAAACCAGGAACGAAGGAGTACGGAATTCCATCTGTGAAAGCAGCATGGTGGGCAGATTTACATGGCGCCGGTTCTATCTCTCGTTCAATTTTTTGGCCGGTACCTGGAGTTGATTCCAAGTTAGTTTCATTCACTCGCCATCAACCATTAGGTGAAGAAGCGCTGAGGCTCAAAACCTTTACATTAATCGATGCAGCTTTTGCTCAGCGCAGAAAGATGTTGCGTTCGGCGCTCTCAAGTATTTACGGCTCATCAGGTGCCGCAGAAAAAGTTCTGATTGAAGCAGGCATAGATCCGACACTTCGGGGCGAATCTCTCTTAGTTAATGATTTTTACACAATTGCACGAATAGGGTTTTAACGTGCCAATCAAATCTGTAACCGTGCGAGTTCCAGCAAAAGTTAATTTGCAACTATCTGTAGGTCCACGCGAATCTGATGGCTATCACCAACTCGTCACTGTTTTTCAGGCAATCTCAATTTTTGACGATGTAACAATCAGAATTGGAGAGCAAGGAAGTGGAGTTAATTTAACGGTTTCTGGTGATCAAATACATGGAGTTCCAACTGATTCCTCAAATCTAGTTGTAAAAGCAGTCGAGTTAATTGCTGAAAAATTTGAATTAGATATCGATGTCAGCATTGATATAAAGAAATCAATTCCAGTAGCAGGTGGCATGGCCGGAGGAAGCGCTGATGCGGCTGCCGCAATTGTTGCTATTGATGAGTTGTACAGCATTGAAATGACGCGCGAAGAGATGCATTCGATTGCATCGCAACTAGGTAGTGATGTTCCATTTTTGTTAAGCGGAGGAACTGCTATTGGACAAGGCAGAGGCGATCAACTCACTGCTGCTTTATCCCGCGGCACTTATCACTGGGTATTGGCGCTTTCTAGTGTTGGACTTTCTACGCCTGCGGTCTATTGCGAGTGCGATCGATTGCGACAAGGACTAGACATTAGTGAGCCACAGATTAGTGATGCACTAATGCAAGCGCTTTTATCTGCTGATCCATCAGCGGTTGGAAAGTTGCTCATTAATGATTTACAGCCAGCGGCGTGTTCGCTTCGACCAGCACTTCGATTGATTTTAGATGTAGGCCAAGAATATGGAGCACTCGGTGCGATTGTTTCTGGCTCTGGCCCAACAGTTGCATTCTTAGTTTCTGATGAAGAACATGGTTTGGATTTAGCAGTTGCGTTAAGTGCTTCTGGCGTAGTTGGAAGCGTTACTCGTGCATATGGCCCTGTTCATGGCGCCAAAGTTATCGAGTCACATTAAATTTCATCTTCAAATTGCGCAGCAATTAAGCTGAGCAATCGAGCAAGCTCTTTCTTTTCATCACTTGATAATGGCGCCAAGAAATTTCTTTCACGCCCCAACAACTCTTCCATTGCAGTATCAACTGCGCGCACACCAGCTTTTGTAAGAGTTACGAGAGAACCACGACCATCGCTGGGATCTTGCTCTCGTGTAATCAAATCGAGTTCTTCTAATCGATCTAAACGATTTGTCATCGTTCCACTTGTCACAAGAGTTTCTTGCATAAGTTGACTTGGTGAAAGTTGATACGGCGCACCTGCGCGACGAAGGGACGCAAGAACATCGAATCCCCATGTATCTAAATCTGCGAATGCATTTCGTCGTTCGATATCTAAGTGACGAGAAATTCGCGTAATGCGGCTGAGGACTCCAAGTGGAGATAATCTACTTCATCACGCATTTTCGCCCCACTTTCTAAAAGTATTTATTAAAATTTCTCGCGTGAGGCAACTTTAGTGGTCGAAAGTACTAGTGCGGATAAGGGAGAATATGGGTTCCGCCATTGTGTAGTGGCTAGCACATGGGCCTTTGAAGCCCAGGGTCCAGGATCGATACCTGGTGGCGGAGCATGACGCCACCAAAGGGCACCGACTCATTACTTGAGTGCGCGATCATCCTTGCCGCCGGCGAAGGAACGCGAATGAAATCTTCGCTGCCAAAAGTTTTGCATGAAGTCGCAGGGCGCACATTAGTCGGACATGTTTTGCACGCAGTGCATGGATTATCCCCACAACAAATTCGAGTTGTTGTTGGATCTGGTCGCGAAAAAGTAGAAGAACATATTTCATCAATTTCGCCAAAAGCCGTAACAGTTTTTCAAGAAAAGCGCGGCGGCACAGGTCATGCAACTCAATTAGCTCTAGAAGGTATTGCGCCTAAAGGTTCTGTACTTGTCTTAGCCGGTGACACTCCTTTGCTAACTACGCAATCACTCGCACAACTGATTTCATTTCATCACAACGGGGGTTTTAGCGCTTCAGTGATGACAGCAGAGCACCCAGATCCAACGGGCTATGGCCGCATAATTCGAGCAGATGATGGCTCACTTCTTCGTATCGTCGAAGAAAAAGATGCATCAGATTCTGAAAAAATTATCTTCGAGGTTAATTCTGGTGTTTATATTTTTGATGGCGCATTACTTACTTCAGCAATTTCCAAACTAACGACGAGTAATGCCCAAGGCGAACTCTATTTAACTGATGTTTTAGAAATCATGCGTCAAGCAGGTGGCGAAGTAGCAGCAGCGCTGATTGATGATTACGTTGAAACTCTAGGTGTTAACGATCGCGAACAACTTGCCGAAAGTGGAGCATATTTACGTGATCGCATCAACAGCGACTTAATGCGAGCAGGCGTAAC
>JBEAYI010000104.1:0-697 GCA_041159375.1 Actinomycetota bacterium | reverse complement strand
ACTATTTATCCAGGCTCCGCAATTCTTGGAACCACAACCATTAAATCTGGCGCCGTTATTGGTCCACGCACAACACTGGAATCATGTTTAGTCTCAGAAGGTGCTCGTATTGTGGAATCTAATTGCTTTGAAGCAAGCATTGGAAAAGAAGCCCAGGTTGGTCCTTATTCATACTTACGAAAAGGCACAGTGCTCGGTGCTGGCGCAAAAGCTGGAGCATTTGTCGAAATTAAGAACTCAACAGTTGGTGATGGCTCAAAGGTCCCACATCTTTCATACGTTGGAGATGCAAAAATAGGAGAAGGCACCAATATTGGCGCTGCAACAGTATTTGTTAATTACGATGGCGTTGAAAAGCACGAAACAATCGTTGGCGACCATGTTCGTATCGGCAGCGATTCAATGTTGATTGCACCAGTAACAATTGGTGACGGGGCTTACACAGCCGCTGGATCTGTAATTTCTGAAGATGTCCCACCTGGAGCAATTGGAGTTGGTCGATCACGCCAGCGAAATGTCTTAGGCTGGGTCTTGCGCAAACGTTCTGGTACAAAATCTGCCGAAGCTGCAGCGCGTCACGCTGGCAGTGAAAACGGACATAAGAGAGGCTAAGCCCCATGAGCGAACTCCGTCTGGCATCTGAAAAACGGTTAAGACTTTTTTCAGGCCGCGGATTTCCGGAGTTAGCTGAAGAAGT
>JBEAYI010000103.1:0-4319 GCA_041159375.1 Actinomycetota bacterium | reverse complement strand
GAGGGAAGTTCATCTTTTGTGATGCCGTCATAAGGCCCTGCTTCTAAATGGCGGACGGTTACGCCATCAGCAATCTCAACTTTTTCTGGCAATCCCGAGCGATTAGCGCGGGTATAAATATCAACGCCAACACCTGATGCGGCAATTCGTTTTGCACTTTCCACGACATAAACATTCATACCACCGGCATCACCAGTACCCGCTTGTTCGAGCGGTGAGGTATGGAGCATCAAGGATGCGATGCGCCGTTTGTGGTTAGCCATGAAGGACGAGTTTACTCGCCCGAATTTCTCCTACAACCTGGCCATCGCCCATTACATTTTCACGCTCAAGATCTACGCTAATTCCTAGATGCGAAAGAGTTGCAATAGATAGCGGGCTATTTCCACGCTGCGAACCATCGCTCATCTTCCACACAATGACTTCACCTTTGGGGGTCGACATAATCATGACGCCTTCTGCGCCATCTTTTACAAATAAACCAGGAACTTTCTGCATTAGTAAAGTCGGCAAACGTCCTATACCAGAGACCATTATTGGATTATTACGGCACGCATTTACTACTTCTTGATGGATTGGTTCATTAGATAAGGTTAAATTTCTTACTGCGTTAGCAAGTGCCCGAAGTGAGATTGCAAAGAGCGCAGCGCCACAACCATCAACGCCCACTTTTGTAATTTTCTCGCCACTCAATTTTTCGAATTCAGCTGCAATAGCGCGTTGTAGTGGATGATCTGCTTTCTTATAACTCTCTAACTCCCAACCATTGGTAACGCAGGTTGCAACCATCGCAGAATGTTTTCCACTGCAGTTGGCAGCAAGAGAAGTTGGAGCTTTATCTCCCCACGCGGCTCGCTCTTTGGGATCTAAGGGTTTATCTGGAGTATTGCGAAGTGCGCTTTCATCAACACCTGCACCGCGAAGAATCGAGAGCGCTACATCAAGGTGTGCTTGGCTTCCAGCATGGCTGGCGCACGCCAGCGCTAATTGCGGGCCACTTACTTTCAATCCAGCGCGAAGCATCGCAGATGCTTGAAGTGATTTCACGGCTGAACGCGGATAGATCAATTCATCTACATCGCCTAACTTCAATAGATCATTGCCCGAAGAATCAAGAATCAATAAGTGGCCGTTGTGAATCGATTCGACCATCTCATTTCGAACTACTTCAAGCAGTACTTCTCCGGCGCGCATTTATTGAGCGACTCTTGGAAGTGTGGACCAGATATGCGCTTGCAGTTTATTGCCGTTATATGCCATGTCATAAGCGTAGAAAAGTTCACCTTCAACAAGACCATATAAACGTTGTCCGCCTTCAATAGCTTTAGCTGAAGGCGCAGAATAAGCGTGATCCATTGCTAATTGGATCTTCGGTCCATCAAAACGGCCAACCCAGCCTTCAGAAATTCCCGTGCTATGTGCAATCAAAACTTCCAACTGATTTCCTGGTTTTACTCTCCAGAAACCAGTTTCTGATGCCGCTGTCTTAATAATCTCGTTGTTGTCATCAATAATCCATGAACGCGAGAAATATGTCAGGAATGGGCGTCCATCATGGCTAAATGTCACTTCTTGCGCGAATTGAAAGTTTTCGATTCCAGGATATTCGCCATGACCTTTGCCGCGCCACGAACCAATCAACCATGCCAGCGGATTTAAATCTGGATGTAAACCTTCCGGTATTTGAAATGCCACTTAAGAACCTCGCTTCAATTTCCGCCACTGTTTTGCGGCATAACCCAAGAAAGCTAATGACATAAAGAGGGATGCCGCAATAAGTACGACAGTAGTGATGAACTCCATGGTTCTAATCTATCGGTACGAGAATCTCTTGGTTCGCAGCGATTCCATCAACGCTTAAGACCGCATCGGCTGGCGTCATCCGCTTAATAACCGCAAGTGCGATAGGCCCCAATTCATAATGGCGCGCCACCGATCCGACAAAACCGATTTCTTTGCCATCAAGAATTACAGCATCACCATGGCTTGGAATATCAACGGAACTTCCATCCAGATGTAGCAAAACCAGACGACGAGGTGGATGGCCTAAATTAAATACTTTTGCCACTGTTTCTTGGCCGCGATAGCAACCTTTATTCATATGAACTGCTTTATTTAATAAACCTAATTCATTCGGAATTGATTTATGGTCGGTATCAAAGCCAATTCGTGCGCGGCCTTGTGCGATTCGCTCTGCTTCCAGCGCCCACATCCCAACTTGCAGATTGGCAGAGTTAAAGGCGTTAATGGTTGCGGCTAATTCGGCGCGTGGCACAAGGGCAAATGGACCGCCTATCGCATCGGTCTTTCCTGGCGCTTTTAGAATCGCAAAGGAAGTTGATACATCAGAAACCTCGACCCGAAGCATGAACTTCATCTTCTGTAGATAATCCAACAAGAGCGGAGCTTTCTCATGGTCGAGATGTAAATATGTTGTGCTGCCATCATCAACTAAAAAGAGTTGTTGTTCAACGTGTCCTTGTGGATCAAGAATGAGGGCTTCTTTCCAATCTCCTGGAGTTAATTTCTCGAGGTGTTGGGTGGTGAGAGAGTGGAGCCACATCAATCGATCTTCGCCCGAAATCGCAATCACAGCGCGATGGGATAAATCCGCCCAAGCTTTGCCTTCAGCAAGCGCGCGTTGTTCCTTCGCTACTTCACCAAAGTGCCAGATCGCACCTTTATCTAAGCCCTCTTCAATATAAACCGCGGTCATGATTTATCGCTGCAATTGGCGCAGGTACCATAAATTGCAAAGTGCGTAACATCAGTTTTAAAACCATATTCATCGATCAAAGTATTAACAAATGGCGCAGCGCTCTCGATTGGAGCATCGCCTACCGAACCGCACTTTCCGCAGACCAGATGTAGATGAGTTAACTCTTCTGCTGCGTGATAAGTCGCGCCACCATGACCAAGATGAGTATGTTGAACTAGACCAACATTTTCCAAAGTCTCAAGATTGCGATAAGATTAATACCGGGATGAGTCTTACGAACTTTTTCCGCAACCTCTTCCGGGGTGGCATGGCCGAGATCGCGCACAGCCTGGAGCACTAATTCGCGTTGCGGGGTAAGTCGTAAACCCTTATCGCGTAACTCGTGTTTTTTCTCTGCCACCCCGTAATTCTAGAGGGCGATTAGAGGTTGGGTAAGTTGTAGGAATCCTCATGATTTCTACGCCGTGAAACCGCTCCACGAGCGCGGGCAATCAGCAAATACATCTCGCACCCAAGGCAGAAATTGAAAACTGCATTTAAAAACGCTGCCGCAAGTGCAAATCCCGTTGCGACAGTAAATATCGCAGTTGCATCCATGAGAAGTGCGAGAGTTGCAGTCAGTGCGAAGAGAAAACCAACAATCTGTGCAAATTGTGGTGGACGCGTATCTTCGGTTGGAAGATCGCCGCGAAGTCGTGGCTTTACGAAAGTGCGATAGATCCACGCGTATGGAGTTGCTTGTGGTCCAACAAAGGCGCCAATAGCAAAGACTGATAATTGCCACACCAGCAACGGCAGCGAACCAGTTACTAATATCGCAGCTAAAACAATGGTTGTAAGAACTGCGCCAAAACGTGGACCGCGTGCATCAAGGAGCTTTACATCCTCAGTTGCGCTAAATTTCAAAACACTAGTAATCGACATTTATTTTCTTCTCTCTAAATTTTAATTGGGTAGTTGGACAGTAAAAAATCAACAACTACGCAAGACAGAGCTGGCCAGCGAAACGGCAGAAATCAATCACACGTCGCTTTGTGAAGAACTGGGGCTCGATGCCAAACATGGGCAAAGGTTAAATTGAAACCCCGAAAGATGCGAATTGCGAATTATTTGCAACTATTTAATTGCAGAAAGTGTGGCCAAAACCTCAGCGCGTTTTGGAGCGCCCACCGCCCTACCCACTTCGACACCAGATTTATCCAAGACCAGAGTGGTTGGAGTTGAACGGATATCTAATCGACGAACTAAATCAAGATTTTTTTCAGCATCAATATCAACATGTTTTACATCGGATAAGTCCGCGGTGATGTCAGTCAACAAAGCGCGAGTTGCGCGACACGGAGTACAGAAAGCCGATGAAAACTGCACCAGCGTTACTCGTGATCCCAAATCAGTTCCGATATCGCGCGATGAGATAGCTGCAGTACTTGCTCGCGAAGATTTGGATTTCACCTTCCCGCGGCTACGTTGATACCAGAGCCCATACGCTGTTGCGAGCGTAAAAACTATGAGAATTGGAAGGTAATTATCCACGCGGGTATTCTTTCACTCTTATGGCACGCATTCTACTTTTGACGAACACGACTGGAGCCAGCGCAGA
>JBEAYI010000102.1:0-4688 GCA_041159375.1 Actinomycetota bacterium | reverse complement strand
CCGGAAAGATACTTGCATAAAAATATGCCGCTTCTCTTGCGCGGCCGTTAAACCAAAGGCAGGTTGTTAATTCCATCTGAGAATCGTAATGCATCTCCTGAGCCTGCAATCTAGGATGGCGTCATGGCTTCGCGCATTATTTATGTTCCATTCGACCACTTACATCGTGGTTATGGTGCGCTGAAAACTGCTGATCCAAAAACAGATGTGATAGCAATGGTTGAAAGCGGTAGAGTACGAACATGAGCAACCAAATTGAAACATCATTCCAAGTCCAATTAGACAACCGTGATCGCGCGACAGCTTTTGCCCGCCTTATCTTGGTTTTCCCTGTCTTTCTATTCCTTTCAAGTTTTTCAATTGAAACCTTCTTTAATGAGAATATGCTGCAGACATACGGCTTAGTTATTTTGCCTGTTGTTCTTGCTCTTCTATTTCGCGGGGTTTATCCAAGCTATGTACTTAGCTTTAACAAGGCAATCTTTGGTTTAGTAAACCGAATCTGGGCATACATCGCACTGCTAACAGATGAGTATCCATCTATCGAAGACAGCGGCGTGGTCCGCATTACATATCCAGAGGTTGATGGCGGAAAGAGCCTTAGCCGTGGACTCCCTTTAGTTAAGTGGTTGCTTGCAATTCCGCTGTACATCGTGGGATTTGTTTACGCTATCTACGGTTTCATCATGTTGATCTTGGCGTGGTTAAACATTATTTTCACAGGAACAATGTCAGCTTCATCTGCAGATGCGATTGTTCGAGTTACTCAGTTCTGGAATCGAATTTATGGATATGCAGTCATTCTCGTGACTGATGAATATCCTTCATTTTCTCTATAAGAAAAAATGTTCGAATTTACTAACCTAGTAATAGCGCTCTGTTTATTACTAGGAGCAGTCCTTTATACGTCGGTGGGCCATGCAGGCTCATCGGCGTATATCGCTGTAATGACTCTCTTTAATCTCCCAAGCACAGTTATTAGACCAACAGCTCTTACTCTAAATATTGCAGTCTCGGCATATGCAAGTTGGCGTTATATCCGCAATAAGTTCTTCGATAAAAAACTATTCCTCTTTTTAAGTTTGGGCGCTATTCCCGCTGCATTCATCGGTGGCCACATCAACTTGCCTAGTGAAATCTACAAACCGGTTGTAGGGGTGCTACTTATTGTTTCCGGATTGCGATTCATATTCTTAGCAGCAACACGTGATCGCGAGCTAAAGGCTGTTAATTACCCTTTGGCGATTGCAATGGGTATAGCAATTGGTTTTCTCTCAGGTATCACCGGAACTGGTGGCGGAATCTTTCTTTCGCCTCTAATTATTTGGCTTGGTTGGAACCACGTAAAACAAGCAAGTGGGACAGTTGCAGCATTTATCTTTGTTAACTCTGTGGCTGGTCTTTTGGGTAATTACAGATCAACTTCTGAATTGCCAGACACATTGCCCCTTTTCCTGGGCGCAGTCATCATCGGTGCTTTGATTGGAACAAGGCTTGGAATATCTCGATTTACATCCGTAGGTGTTAAACGGGCACTTGGATTGGTGCTGATAATTGCAGGACTGAAGTTTTCTTTATTCTAATTCGTTAATTAACTTAAAAATAATTGCAGGACTGAAGTTTTCTTTATTCTAATTCGTTAATTAACTTAAAATGCCCGCCACCGAGTTGTCCTTGGTTGCGATAAAGCTCAAGTTTTTCCCGAGTATCTGCAATATCTAGATTGCGCATTGTTAGTTGACCGATGCGATCAGTTGGACCAAATACAGCATTTTCTGTGCGCTCCATTGAGAGTTTTTCTGGGTGATAACTAAAGCCAGAGCCTTCGGTATTAAGAATTGTAAAGTCATCACCGCGACGAAGGCGCAGCGTGACTTTTCCTGTGACCGCCGATGAAACCCAACGTTGCAGTGATTCGCGAAGCATTAAAGCTTGTGGATCTAGCCAACGACCTTCATAAAGCAAACGACCGAGTCTGCGACCTTCTGCGTGATAGTTAGCGATTGTGTCTTCATTGTGAATCGCTGTGATCAATCGTTCGTATGCAATAAATAGCAGCGCCATTCCTGGCGCCTCATAAATTCCGCGACTCTTTGCTTCGATAATTCTATTTTCGATCTGATCGCTCATTCCAAGACCGTGGCGACCACCAACTGCATTGGCTTCGTGAATTAGATCAACGGCTGACTTAAATGTTTTGCCATTAATTGAGTGCGGGCGTCCTTGCACAAATTCGACAACAACATCTTCGGATTTAATCTCCACCTGTGGGTCCCAGTAGCGAACACCCATAATTGGTTGAACTGTTTCGAGTGAGACATCAAGGTTTTCTAACGTCTTTGCTTCGTGAGTAGCGCCCAAAATATTGGCATCCGTTGAATACGCTTTTTCAACGCTGTCGCGGTATGGAAGCTTATGTTCTACGAGCCACTGCGACATTTCTTTGCGGCCACCGAGTTCTTGTACAAAGTCAGCATCTAGCCATGGCTTGTAGATTCTTAAGTTTGGATTAGCGAGTAAACCGTAACGATAGAAACGTTCAATATCATTGCCTTTATACGTTGATCCATCGCCCCAAATATCAACGCCATCTTGAAGCATTGCGCGAACAAGAAGAGTGCCTGTTACTGCGCGACCAAGAGGAGTTGTGTTGAAATATTGTTTTCCACCGGAGCGAATATGAAAGGCACCGCAAGCAATTGCTGCAAAACCTTCTTCAACGAGTGCCTCTTTGCAATCAACAATTCGTGAAATTTCAGCGCCGTATTGTTTGGCGCGATCAGGAACACCATCAATATCTGGTTCGTCGTATTGGCCAAGATCTGCGGTGTACGTACAAGGAATTGCACCTTTATCGCGCATCCATGCAACTGCAACTGATGTATCTAAACCACCAGAGAATGCAATGCCAACTTTTTCACCGATTGGCAGCGATGCGAGGACTTTAGACATGCGTGAAGTCTAACGCTGCAGCGGACTAGATTGCGCCTAATTCTTTTGCAAGGCGCTGCGCAAGTGCGGGCTGTACTTTCCATTCTGCAAGCATTTCTTTATATCGGGTGACATCAATTGCATCTGGCTTTGCGCCGGTCTTAGTCGCGCGGATCATCAGATTGCGAGGCGTGTGCTCTCCCCCAACGAATTCAATTGCATCGACTCGGTATCCCAGCAATTTCAAGATTTGAGTACGAAAGGAATCAGTTAAGAGATCGCCTAAGCGCTCTCGCATAATTCCATGTCTAGTGAGCATCGGCCATGGTTCAGGGATTTCTTGCATCTGAGTCTGTAAATCGTGATGACAACATGGTGCAATCAATAGCAGTTGCACGTTGTGCAAAACGCCCCACGCAATTGCATCATCAGTTGCTGTGTCACAAGCGTGCAGAGCGATGGCAATATCTGCCGTTTTTATTGCAGTATCCGAAATCTCTTCTGCGCGGAATTCAATGGAACCTGTTATTCCCAACTTCTTCGCAATTTTGTTATTTCGATCTCTAGAATTTTCGCGTACGTCAACGCCGATGACTTGAACATCGACACCGGCTTTATGCAGGTATTGATGCGTTGCAAAAGTTAGGTAAGCATGTCCGCATCCAAGATCGACGATTGAAAGCTTTTCTTTTTTCTCTGGTAAAGCCGGTTCTAGAATTCTTAAAAACTCCTCGACTTGGCGGTACTTATCTTGCATCGAAGGTTTGATAACACCTTTGTGATCTGAGATTCCTACCTCAATTAAATATGGATCACTTGAATCTAAGAGGCGTTCTTTTGATCGATCGTGCGCGACTGTTCGCTCAAAGGTTCCTTTTCCTTCATGAATCAAAGCTTCGCCTTTTTTGGTAATTCGTAGCGAGTATGAACCTGTTGTGAATTCAACCAAAACATTTGCGTACCCACTTTTGAGTAACTCAAGAATTGCACTGTTGTTAGCGTCAATGTTTTTTGTGGTGTCTTGCTTTGCTTCACTAAGCACGAGTTGTAACTTCAAGCCGTCTTTAAGTTGTACGGGGCGAATATCGATGCGCTCATAGGTTGTTTGCATATTTCTACGACGGCCTGAAAGAACTGCACGGACGAAGTTGTTTTGATCAAGAATCAGCTCTGCTGCTCTATTGAATGCAACATCTAACTCGAGCGACATTGCTCAAGTGTAAGGCTTATTTAACTGGCAGTTGAATTTGAATTGCCAGACCACCGAGTGGGCTTTTTGATAATGAAATGCTTCCTGAGTGTTCCTTAACAATTGCAGCGATAATGCTTAATCCCAGACCACTTCCGCCTGTATCGCGTGAACGTGAACGATCGAATCGTTCGAATTCGTAACTAGCTTTGTTGTAAGCATCTTCAGGAAGTCCTGGGCCACCATCTTCAATACGCACGTGTACTTCCTTACCCTTACTCTTTAGTTGTACTCGCACGGGTGCATCTGCTGGGGTATGACGTCTAATGTTTGAGAATATATTTTGAATCATTCGATCAATGTGATCACTAGATGCCTTGATCGCAAGCTCTGGTTCGATCATGGATTCAACATTGCGATCTGGCGAAAGAATCTGGAAATCTCTTAAATGAGTAACTAACGCAGATGAGATGTCATATAGCTCGAAATCAAGATGTGTAGCTTCATTGAGTTCGGCTGTAAGCAACAAATCATTAATCAAGGATTCCATGCGTTTAACTTCATGGTC
>JBEAYI010000016.1:0-16722 GCA_041159375.1 Actinomycetota bacterium | reverse complement strand
GGGCCTTTTTCAACTAATGGTGGGATATTCATAACCGTCCTGAATGTGAGTGCGTATGTGCTTATTCTGCCGTACTCGTCAGAGCACTGCCAATTTGAAGCCTTTTGCCTCTACGATTAGCCGCGATGACTACTTCAGCCAATCTCCGAGATAACCGCGACAACAAAGCTCGCTTGCCACGTGATGAACGTCGCGCACTTCTACTTTCTGCAGCCCTCGAAGTTTTCACTGCCGCTGGATATCACTCAGCGGCTATGGATGAAATTGCCGATCGCGCTGGAGTAAGTAAGCCAGTTTTGTACCAGCACTTTCCCTCAAAACTTGAACTCTACTTAGCTGTACTAGATCTACATATTGATTCTCTTGTTTTTGAAATTCAAAAAGCAATTGCATCCACTCCTGATAATGCGAATCGTGTACGTGCAACGGTGGATGCATACTTTGGTTTTATTGAAAGTGATGGAGAGGCGTTTCGTTTACTCTTTGAAAGCGATATGAGTGTCGAACCTTCAGTTGCTGAACGACTTAATCGAATGACATATGACTGTGCCGCAGCAGTCAGCGCAATTATTTCCCTTGATACAGGACTACCGAAAGAAGTTGCGATGCTATTGGGTGTCGGGATGATTGGTTGCGCACAAGTAACCGCACGTCATTGGCTAGAGCGCGATAGTAAATTAACCCGCCAACAAGCCGTTGATTTAGTTGAAAATCTGATGTGGCGCGGAATATCGGGCTTTCCCAGCAAATAATCTGGCAAACGTGCTGGGTATTTAATCGGTAGGATTGGCAACTATGAGTACAAAGAAAAGCGATAGCGCTATTAAAGTTCAGGTTCGCATCACAATATCCAACGTAACTTCAGATTTGAATTTTGAGAGCGCTTTGGGCGCTGAACAAATTCAGAGTGCGGTTAATGCAGCACTTAAATCCGGTGAAGCATTAGTTCTTGAAGACATCCGTGGTCGCGTAATGATGGTTCCTGCTGACAAAATAGGTTTTGTAGAAATTGGCGAACAAACCGATCGTCGCGTCGGTTTCGGCGTCCAATAAGTGTCACTAACTTTCGAAGAACTTCCTCTTCGCCCAGAAACAAAGGCGGCTCTTAAAGAGCATGGCTTTGCTTCACCATTTCCAATCCAAGAAATGGTTCTACCTATTGCACTTGCCGATGGCGATGTAATTGGGCAAGCGAAAACAGGAACTGGAAAAACTCTTGCATTTGGTATTCCACTTATTGAACGAGTGATCGCGCCAAATGATTCCGAATGGAAAGAGCTTGAACACCAAGGTTTGCCGCAAGTACTCGTAGTCGTACCAACTCGCGAACTTTGCATTCAAGTTGCAAAAGATATTGATGAACTTGCTAATAATCGCGGAATTAGAACGTTGGCTGTTTACGGCGGCCGCGCATTCGAACCACAAATCGATTCGCTCAATGCTGGAATCGAAATTGTTGTTGGAACACCGGGTCGACTTTTAGATTTGTATCGCCAAGGACAACTCAAGCTCAAAGAGGTTTCACGACTTGTTCTAGATGAAGCCGATGAAATGTTGGATTTAGGATTTTTGCCCGATGTAGAGAAAATTTTTACAAGTACTCCAAAGCGGACTCAGACCATGCTCTTCTCAGCAACGATGCCTGGTGACATCCTGAACCTTGCACGTAGATTCATGAATCAACCAATTCATATTCGTACACAAGATAATGAGGATGAAGGCGCGGTCGTTTCAAAGATTGAACAACATGTCTATCGGGCGCACGCCATGGATAAAATCGAGATGCTGGCCCGAATTTTGCAAGCAGAAGGTCGTGGACCAACAATTGTTTTTTGTCGCACCAAACGCACATGTCAAAAGACGGCAGATGATTTACTTGAACGTGGATTTAGATCGGCAACTATTCATGGTGATTTAGCCCAGAATGCTCGCGAAAAAGCTCTCAATGACTTTAAGGCCGGAAAGACAGATGTACTAGTTGCAACAGATGTTGCAGCTCGTGGAATTGATATTGATGGAATCACTCACGTTATTAATTACCAATGCCCAGAAGATGAAAAAACTTATGTTCACAGAATTGGTCGTACAGCACGTGCTGGAGCTCATGGAATCGCGGTGACATTTGTTGACTGGGATGAAATGGCGCGCTGGAAAATGATTGATATGGCGCTCAAACTTGGTTTACCTGAACCAGAAGAAACGTACTCCTCATCAGAGCATCTCTACGAAGTAATGAAAATTCCTGCAGGTTCCACTGGGCGAATGGTGAAAGCAAAACCTGTAAAGGTTGAAACTGCTCCTAAGGTTGAGCGCACTGTTGAAAAGCGCGAAAGAACTCGCACAAAGAAGTTTAAAAGTACTTAAAAAAACTTAAGGTGTTCTAGCAAGCTATAGGCAGCTTCTCGATATGCCTGTGCAAAATCTGAATTCTTATCGGCCGATAACACGCTTCTCTTCTGCGCAATCGCAGCATCTATACCCGTACTGACTGGAATTAACGCATCTAAAACAATTGCATCAGAAAAAAGCTTGGTGTGCTCAGCCGAGAATTGATTGATGGGAAGAATAAACATCTTCGCATTGCTTTGAATTTTTGATGTGTTGAGCGCTCCACGAATACTGTGAATTGATGAATCAGATGGAATCACAATTGAATCTGCAGCGCTAAATGCCATGGCCATGCGCGGATCTATCTGAGATGGTAAATCAATGATTATTACGTCGTAGTGATTAGGTATTCCATTTAAGAATTTTTTGAGGGAATCAACGTCGTTGAGCGCGGTTAATCTCGAATCTGCGCCAATGAAATCAAATCGCTCATCTGTTGTGATGTCATTGCTTTGAGCAAGAGAGGAGCCTTGAAGCATTTCTGCGATGGTCTCTCTTGATCTTTCAAAGCCCACATTAAAAGTTAATTCAGCTCGTGGATCAAGATCAATGAGTAGAACTTTTTTTCCGTACTCAACTGTGGCAACTGATAATGAATGTGCCGCGGTGGTTTTGTGCGTGCCACCTGCAATATTGGCTATAGCAATAATCGATGTCATGAAGCTATCCCCCAACGAATTTTGGCTTCTTTAAGTATCGGAGGCTGGAAAATATTTTCTGGTAACAGTTTAAGTGTTGAACGAGTCGCTGTGAGCGCTGCGTTAGTTACCGCATCGTGTCCAGGTAATGCTGGTATCGCATAGAGTTTGCGTGCCCATTGCGGAAGCGATGCGGTTGCAAGTGCACTAAGTGTTGCCCATGCAGGCGCTGCTGGTGTTGCAAATCGAATTGCTGTTGGCATAGGCGGTACAGCTAGAAAGAGTGCAGCACGTTTGGCATCATCACTTGCTTCTAGTTCGGGTGCGATGTTTTCGAAGTATGCTTTTAATTCCTGCATATTTTTAGGAACCGAATCAGCGTTAATCCCAACTAACTCCGCAAAAGTAAGCATTTCGAGTACATATTGATCTAGATCTTGTGGAGCTAACGCCAAGCCGGAACGTTGTGCAACGTCTACAAAAGAGTCAACAAGTGACATGTGTACCCACAAAAGTAGGTGTGGATCATCTAAACCTAATTTGGTGTGAACCGAGCGGACGCGAGCTGCAAGAGTTTCTGCATCCTTGCGTGGAGCAAAACTAAGTGTTGAAACATAATCACCTGTTCGTTGCAATCTGCCCCATGCATCTTCACGGAAGTTGGAGTTCTTAGCTACGCCATCCATAGCAACTGGGTGCAATGCTTGTTGCAATAGCGCACGAATACCACCAACAACCATTGATGGATCACTATGAACTTTCCAAACAACACTTTCTGGGGAATACAGACCAAGTTCCGGGCTCATGCAGAAGTAAATGTCTTAATAGCATCTGCAATCATTTGGATTGCAATTGCTGCGAGCAAGAGTCCTGCGATACTAGCAACAAGATTGACACCAGTTTCCTTGATAACTTTAAGAATCGTTGTTGATGCCATCAAAGTTAAAGCGATTGCAAGGTGAACGGCAATTACTGCGACAGCCAATCCAACACCCTGCCCGAAGTTATCAATCTTTTGAACATAAATCATTGTGGCAACAATTGCGCCGGGCCCAGCAAGTAACGGAGTTCCCAGTGGAACGAGTGCGATGTTATTTGATTTCTTGTTTTCAGACCCCGGGCGTCCACCCATGAGTAATTCAAGAGAAACAAGGAGTAACAAAAGTCCACCAGCTGCTTGTAAGGATTCGAGTGAAATATTTAAATAGGAAAGAACTAAACGACCGAAGAGTGCAAATGATGTAATAACAATTAATGAGACAGCCGCAGCTTGCCAAGCGAGTTTACGGCGAGTAGCTGGAGATTTATCTGAGACCAGTCCAAGGAAAATAGGAGTTGCACCTGGTGGATCCATAATTACAAAGAGAGTTACGAATGCTTGCAGTGCAAAAGTTACAGCAGTTACTTCACCAATGCTCATGCTCTGATAACCCTTCGTTGATCTGCCTCGGACTCAAGGCGTTCCCATTGTGCCTGCTCGGTAAGGTTTTCGCCTAATGAATTTAGTTTACCCGTACCGTGATAATCGCTAGCGCCAGTAATAACGAGATCTAATTCACGCGCAATTTGCGCAAGTGCATTTCTCTCTTCATTGTTGTGATCTCGATGATTCACTTCTATTCCATTTAGACCTGCGTTTTTTAGCGGCAAAAAATCATTGGCAGAAAGAACTTTGCCTCGAAGTGAAGCAAATGCATGCGCTATGACTGCAACACCGCCAGCACGTCGAATCATTGATATTGCATCCTCTGGTGTCGGAGCGAGATGTGCGACGTAATATGGAGATTCATTGTGAAGTAAATCTGTAAATGCTTCGTCACGTGATGCTACAACGCCATTTTTGACGAGTGCATCAGCAATATGAGGTCTGCCGAGTGTTGCACCAGTTGGTTTTACGGATTCCACATCTGCCATTGAGATCTTTATTCCACCAGCATTCAGTAATTCGATCATTTTGAGTGCACGTGGAATTCGTCCATCTCGGGTATTTTCTAACATCTCTTGCATAGCTGAGTTTGTGCCATCAAAAAGCAAGCCCAACATGTGCACGCTGATTCCATCGGTAGTCAAACATGAAATTTCTGCGCCAAGTGCTAGAGATAAATTGGGACGTAGTGCTTGTTCGGCTGCGTGCCATCCAGATGTGGTGTCATGATCAGTAATTGCCAAGACTGAGAATCCTTCAGCTAATGCTTTATTAACTAATTGTGCAGGTGAATCTGTGCCATCGCTGCAATCTGTATGTGTATGTAAATCAATCATGGCAAGAGTTCTGCCTTTGCGGGACGAGTTCGCAAAACAACTAATGCACATCCTCCGAGGATAAGAACAATTCCTGGCAAGATTCCAAGAGGTGGAGTTTGATCTAGCCACCAAATAGCTAGTAAAGATGCAACAGGCACTTCGAAGAAAATAATCAGAGAGACCACTGCGGGTGAAACTCGCTTCAGTGCAGCATTAAACATGTTGTGACCTAGAAGCTGAGCGAAAACAATTAGTGCAATGACAAGCCACCACTCGTTACCACTGAAATTCCATAGTTGAAATCCACCAATTAAGACGATGGGCAAGGCAGTCATTGCGCATGTTGCATAACAGATTGATGTGTATGCACTGGTTTCCATACTCTGTTGTGCCTTTGATCCAATCATTACATAAATTGCTGCAAGAGCAGCAGAGATGATGGCAGCTACATCTCCAGTAAATGATCGAAGTGAAATACTTAAATCCACGCCTGAAATTAAAATCACACCAGAAAAACTCACCACCATTCCTAACCAAGCACGGGAAGGAATATGTCCACCTTTGACTCTGACAAACAGAGCTGTAAATATCGGTTGCAGTGCAACAAGAGCGGTTCCTGCAGCAACAGTTGTCAGTCGCATTGCCAAGAAGAACGCGATGAAGTGCATGGCTAGTACGAATCCACCTAGTGCGGCCCAAGCGATTGCTTTGCGATCTGCGCGATGTCTCAATGCAAAAGGTGCGATCACTAATGCTCCGCCAAGATTTCGCCAGAAAATCAAAGTCACCACGGGCATTGTGCTTAAAGCAATGAGCGGACCAGAAACTCCTATGCCAAATATTCCAATAAGGAGTCGGATCGAATCAGCACGTCCTGGCATAGCCGTATGACTATGAATGAGAGATTTTTCCGCTGACATGGGGCAAATGTATCTTTTCTGTGCACTTTAAGTGAAAGCAGCGAGTTGCTTTGAGCGGTTACCCTTAGTAATCGAGTATTTCTCGCCCGTCTTGCAGGTACCGCGGTCTTTGATCCAAATGGTGATCCAGTAGGAAAGGTGCGAGATGCACTCGCGACCCTTCGTGCTAATAATCAACCGCCACGTATCTTGGGATTAATTGTTGAAGTACCACTTCGTCGTCGCGTATTTGTTCCAATTACTCGAGTTAATTCTATTGAGAGTGGAGCAGTTGTTATTACAGGATTACTTAACATGCGCCGATTCGAAGCACGTGCAGGTGAAGTATTAGTTCTTGGAGACATGCTTGATCGTTCAATTTCACTCGTTGACAGTGGCGAAAAAGTTGTTGTTGAAGATATGGGTATGGAACAAAACCGAAGTGGTGATTGGCTGATCACGCGCGTTCACATTATGCGTCGTGGCACAGGCTTGCGCCGTAAAGGAGCAACCTCAACCGTTCTCTGGGAAGAAATAACTGGTTTCGCAGTTGCAGAACACAACCAAGGTGTAGCGAATTTACTTTCAACTCTGAGCACACTTCGTGCTGCTGACCTTGCATCAGTAATGCATGACCTTGCACCTAAGCGTCGTGTAGAAGTTGCGCGCGCCTTAAATGACGAGCGACTTGCAGATGTACTCGAGGAGATGGATGAAGCAGAGCGCGTAGAGCTTTTGGCGGAGTTAGAAGGTGAACGTGCTGCCGATGTTCTGGGTGAAATGGATCCTGATGATGCTGCCGACTTACTACGTGAAGTTGGTCAAGAGCGTGCGCAAGCACTCTTAGATTTAATGGAACCAGAAGATGCCGAAGATGTGCGTCGATTGATGAACTACGAAGATTACACAGCTGGCGGAATGATGACGACAGAACCTATTGTCATGACAGCCGATAACACAGTTGCAGAAGCACTTGCCGCGGTGCGTCAAAGTGAAATTTCTCCAGCACTGGCATCACAAATCTTTATTTGTCGCGCTCCACTAGAAACTCCTACCGGCCGATTTATTGGAATTGCTCACTATCAACGTTTGCTACGCGAAGCACCATCAACGCTGCTTGGCTCTATGGTTGATACAGATACTCAGGGATTAAATCCACAAGCATCATTAAATGAAGTTTCGTCATACTTAGCCAGTTACAACTTGTTATCAGTACCCGTCGTCGACGCCAATGAACGTTTGCTTGGAGCTGTGACAGTTGACGATGTGCTCGATCACTTATTGCCTGAAAATTGGCGACATGATCACCGTGATATGTCCAAGACGGTCAATGTCTTGGAACACGAGCATTTAATGAGCGCACAAGAGAGCGAGGGAAAATAAATGGCACGTAATAATCGTTTGGATACTCCTCGCGAGACTGGTCGAACATTTCGTCCGAACTTTGATCCAGAAGCTTTTGGTCGCTTATCGGAGAGATTTGCACGCTTCCTAGGTACGGCTGGTTTCTTGGTTTACATGACCGGTTTTGTTCTCAGTTGGGTTTTATGGAATGCATTTGCTCCAGTAGATCTTCGCTTCGATGATTTTCCATTTATCTTCCTAACTTTGATCTTGTCTCTACAAGCTTCATACGCTGCGCCACTGATTCTGCTTGCACAAAATCGACAAGCAGACCGTGATCGCATTCAAGTGAGTGAAGATCGCGTACGCAACGAGCGCTCTATTGCAGACACCGAATACTTAACTCGTGAATTAGCGAGTCTTCGTAATGCACTGGGTGAAGTTGCAACCCGAGATTTCTTGCGAAATGAACTAAAGGACATGCTTGAAGAAGTTCTTGATGAATTACGTGGCAAGTCCAAGTCTGACACCGAGAAGTGATTTCTTTCTAACAACTAATTGATCAACAATTGCATTAACTGATTTAGCAGCAGCACTGTCTGGGAATTGAACTACGACAGGTGCACCGTTATCTCCACCAGTTCGTAGATCTGGACTAAATGGAACTTTTCCTAGAAGTGGAACATCTATACCCGCTAACTCAGAAAGACGTCTTGCTGTTTCTTCGCCACCACCTGAACCAAATAAAGAAATCGTGTCGCTGCAATGTGGGCAAGGAAAATCAGACATGTTTTCAATTACGCCGACTAGGTGCTGCTTAATCTGATGTGCAATACGTCCTGCACGTTCTGCAACTTCAGCTGCAGCAACTTGTGGTGTTGTTACAACGAGTATTTCTGAACCAGGAATAAGTTGGCCCAAAGAAATTGCAAGATCGCCAGTACCTGGTGGTAAATCAATGAGAAGTAAATCTAAATCTCCCCAGTATGCATCGGAGAGTAATTGCTCTAAAACTTTGTGCAGAAGGGGGCCACGGTAGGCAACCGCATCTGATCGTTCTGGTTTGAACATCTCCATAGATACAACTTTTACACCGTAAGACTCAAGTGGGATAAACATCTGATCAATCGCAGTTGGGCGCTGTCCAATTAATCCCATCAATCGTGGAACCGAGTGTCCATAAACGTCTGCATCTAAAATTCCTACGCGCAGACCTTTTTGCGCAGCGGCTACGGCTAAATTAACCGTAAGGGATGATTTTCCAACGCCGCCTTTTCCAGATGCAATACCGATTACACGAGTTAGTGATTCTGGTTGTGCGAATGGAATGATTTTTTCTCGCCCATTACGTAATAAAGATTTCAAATTGCCGCGTTGTTCTTCATTCATAACTCCAAATGAAATTTCAACGGATGAAATTGTTTCTACGCTCATGACAGCTTTTGTGATGTCAGTGCGCAACCTGTCTTGCATAGGGCATCCAGAAATTGTTAGCAAAATCTTTAGGCGGGCAACTCCACCATCTGCTTCTACGGATTCAACCATCCCTAAATCAGGTAAAGGTCGATGAATTTCTGGATCTTCTACAGTTGCTAAAGCCGCATGAATCGATTCAATAACGGTCATAGTAAATCTGGATCAATCTTTGGTTTAGCAGCATTGCGAGGCTTTTCTTCATCAAGAGTGCCTGCTAATTGTTTCTTAATGAATGTCTTTGGATTCAAATCAGATGGTTGTAAGTTTTCGAACCCAGGTCCCAGATTTTCACGAAGTTCTGAAGTCGCAGTATTTGCAAGGTTTTTAACCTTCTTGAGAAATTTTGCTGCATCTGAGGAGAACTTAGGTAAACGCTCTGGTCCAACAAAGAAAATTGCAAGTACAGCCAAGCCAAGGAATTCACCTGGTCCAATACCGAAAATCATGTTGTAAGCCTAGTGCGTGCCGTGGATTAGTTCTTGCCAGCAGTCAACGTGACAGTCGTTGACCGTGTACTGCTGCCACGTTTGTACTTCACTTCAACGCGATCGCCAATACTTCTGGCTCGGATTGCAACGATGAGTTCATCAGGATTATTAATAGCTTTTCCACCAAATTCAATGATCAAATCTCCTGGTTTAATTCCAGCTTTTTGCGCTGGTCCCCCGGGAAGAATTGCCCCATCTGCTGTGGTTACTTTGGCGCCAGGTCCAGCAAAATTCATATCGATTGAAACACCCATTACTGGATAAGAAGCTTTGCCAGTTGTTATTAACTGATCAGCTGTTTTTCTTGCTTGATTAATTGGAATTGCAAAACCTAAGCCAATTGATCCTGCTTGTGAATTTAAAGATCCGCTCAGTGTTGCAATTGCGGAGTTAACTCCAATAACTGCTCCGGTCGTATCAATTAATGGTCCACCAGAATTTCCCGGATTAATTGCAGCATCTGTTTGCAGCGCATTAATGAATGAACTTTCACCTGCTGATCCACCCGCAGTCACTGCTCTATCTTTTGCGCTAATGATTCCAAGTGTCACCGTTCCAGATAAGCCAAGTGGTGAACCTACGGCTATGACTGAATCTCCGACGGCAACTTTGTCACTGTCGCCAAATTGAAGAGCAGGCAAGCCTGTTGCCATAATTTTAAGTACTGCTAAATCATATGAGGAGTCCCGGCCAACAATTGTGCTTTCAAAATCTTCACCGTTATTGAGTGTGACAATGATTTTGGCTTTCGCGAGTGCGGCTTCTTCTACAACATGGTTATTTGTAAGAATGAATCCTGAGCTGTCAATAATGAAACCTGAACCAGAACTACCGGCTTCTGTTGTTATAGAAACTACTGATGGCAGAACTCGATTTGCTAAACCTGCAACTGAATCTGGCTTGCGCTCGATTGAATTTGAAGCTGAAACTAAATTGGCTTTGCCGCCAAAAAATCCTCCTGAAGCATTTACGCCTAGCGCTCCCCCAACAATTCCAGCGATGATTGCCAAGACGACAACTGCACCTGGAGTCACACCTTTATTGGATCGTGGAAAATCTTGCGAGTTCCACCATGGTGCATCTGAGTGTGCTTTGGTTTTGCGAGTGCGAAACTTCATGGCGCTTATCTTGCTACAACTTTGTTGCGATTAACAAACCATCACCAACTGTAATGAGTGTGCTTACCCACAGATCCGTGGCACCTTTAACGCTCTTTCCAGCGTCACGCAGTGCAATTGTTCGCGGATCTCTTTGTGAAGGATCGCTCACTTTGCCACCGCCAAAAAATCCGTCGATAACCATGACACCACCGCTTCGCAAAATGCGATGAGCTTCTTCAATTGTGTATGTCAGATCCTCTGGATTGTGTCGCAGAACAACTAGGTCATACGCGCGATCAGTTAACTTGGTCATAACATCCATAATCGAATTTGTAATGAGTCGATATCGAGATGGTGCAATATCCGCATCTTGCATTGCAATTCTGGCGATACGTGAATGTTCGGTCTCATCATCAATTGAAGTAAGCGTGCCGCTTGTGATCATTCCACTTAAAATCCAAAGGCTTCCTACTCCGGAGCCAGTTCCAACTTCAACTACTGATTGAGCGGAGAGTTGATGTGCAAGTGCACGAAGGTATGAGCCAACACCAGTTGTTGCATCATTGGCGCCAACTTCTGCACCACGCGCACGTGCACGAATTTGAAATTCATCTTCAAGAATAAAGTTTTCAGCATATGCGTGCGGATCTATTCTCATCATAAACTCATAATCCAATCAATTAGCACACGAACACCGAAGCCAGTTCCACCTTTAGGAGATTCTCCAGCATCACTTTCACTTCGGGCTGTTCCTGCAACATCTAAGTGAACCCATTTTCTTTGGCCAGTAAATTTCTCTAGAAACAGTGCAGCGGTTACAGAACCTGCGGAGTAATCACCTTTATCTGCAGTGTGATTAAAGTCTGCGATGTCACTTTCGAGAGAATCTTGATAGTCATCAATTAACGGCATGTGCCAGAGGCGATCACCGGAGGTTTCCCCTGCTGCAACTAGTTGAGAAGCTAATTTGGAATCACGGGTATACATCGCGCCGTATTGGCGACCCAGTCCTAGCGTTGCTGAGCCAGTCAGAGTTGCTATATCAAGCAGATAATCTGGATCTAGCTTTGCATCGGCGTAAGCCAATCCATCTGCTAAAACTAAACGTCCTTCTGCATCTGTATCTAAAACTTCTACAGTTGTTCCACCATAATGAGTGATTACATCACTTGGTCTTTGTGATGTGCCAGAGAGTGCATTTTCTGCACACATCAATAAGGCAGTGACTTTAACCCGCGGCTTTAATTCTGGTAGCGCTCCCACAACGTTGAGAACAGCAGAGGCACCAGCCATGTCACACTTCATGGCCATCATCAAATCGTATGGACGTTTGAGAGAAACTCCGCCCGTATCAAAGGTAATTCCTTTACCAACTAATACAACGTGTGGGATTTTCTTCCCCGTTGCCTTGGGTGAATAAGAAATTTGAATAAATCTAGGACCGGGCTTTGGAGATGAATTTCCTACCGCTCTTAAACCACCAAATTGAGCAAGATCTTTTCCAGCCAGAACTTTGATAGTGAGCTTGCCTTCTTTTGCAATCTTTTGGGCTTGCTGCGCCATCCACAGCGGATTTTTGATGTTAGAAGGGGTATGTACTAAATCGCGAGCGCGGCAGACGGCATTAGCAATGACAGCAGCTTCATCAATTATTTTTTCACTCTTGCACACAATATTAAATGTTGGCTGATCAGTCTTGGCATCACTCTTAAGTGTCCATGTGTACGAACCTAATACGGAGGAGATTGCATGCGCACGAATATCTTGACTTTGACTTGCTAATAAATTTGAGACATTAATTTTCTTGCCACGAAGTTTTCTACCCAAGCTAGCTGCAGCAAGGCGATGTGATTGCGTGCTCTGGTCTCCAAGACCGATGACAAATACTCGATCTGCTTTTGTGGCTTTCTGGCTAACAGGGATTTCAAGAATTTCACCTGGCTTGCCTGCTGGTTGAAAAAAAGAAATTTCATCAATGAGGTCTACGTCGAAGAATTTCTCTATGGAGGCTATGGCGTCTATAGCGCCAACTAATTCATATCCATCTTCTTCGGATTTAACGAAACCAACTGCGATGGCATCTGCACTGACAATATCTTCAACGCGAGAAGAGATGCTTGAGAGTTGGGCGTAAGGCATAGCGCAAAGGCTAACTAAAAAAGGAAGAAATGCGCTCTATTTCTTAACGAGGGAAACTGCGGCATGTAATGCAGCGCTGAGGTTATTTGCTTCCTCTGCATTCATTTCAACTACGAGTCGACCGCCGCCTTCTAGTGGAATACGCATCACGAGTGAGCGAGCCTCCTTTGTGACCTCCATAGGACCATCACCAGTGCGGGGTTTCATAGCTGCCATCTGGGGACTCCTTAGGGAAGAAAATCGAAGAGCGTTCTGTAAGGGATAAGTATCTCGCATTTATAGCGAATATATGAAATCGAAAGAGGGCAGGCTTATAGGCCCAGTGTTTTGCTCAGGCGAGCCTTGCCGATGGCGATTACTGCAGAAACCGAACGCTCTGGAACGCCTAATTTTTGAGCAATCTCACTGGGTGGCATAGATCGCAAATAATGCATCACCAAAATAATTCTTTCTTCATCTGGGAGCGCAGCCAGAACTTCTGCCAAAGTTTTAGGCTCGCTCATATCTCTAAGTTTACTGTGCGTTTGGGCAACCTTTGCCCGCATAGAGGCAACTTATCGTGAGAGTTATCTAAGAGTTCGAGCGAATCTACGCAGAGAAATCCATACTCCAACGTATAGAGCAGGTTTAAGTATCAAGAAAACTACACGTGGTGCCCAAATGATTTCTGACCAATTAAATCGAGAAGTGTGATCGTTGATTTCAACTACTTCAAAACGACCTGTGCCTTTAATTATTTTTCCTGTATGCAAAACATCACAGAGTTGTGGAGGTTGCCAATTAGTGACAACCATTGTGTCCAAAACTCCTAGAAATCTAAATCGTGGAAAAAGTCTATGCAGCGGACCAGTGAAAGCAGCAATCTCGGTTCCTGGACCATTTTCTATTTCAGAGGTTAGCCATACAGAAGTCTGCAACATCCACTTACCCTGTTTTTCCCAATCAGTTATTTCATTCCATGCGCGTGCAGCGCTACACGGAAGTGTAAGTGTTAGGGCAATGTGATTATCGGCCACCGCAGATATCCAATGCTTCATCAATACTCGTACACCAATGTAGTAACTCTCGTTGTCCCGGTTTAACGAAACCTTCAACTTCTAAATGATCAATCAAAGTTTTTAATGGTTCATACAGGCCAAATGGATCGAGAACAACAACTGGTTTTTGATGAAAGTTTAAGAAGCGACCTACCCATATTTCAAATAACTCTTCAAGCGTTCCGAGGCCACCAGGTAGTGCAATAAAAGCATCTGCTAACTCTTCAATTCTGCCTTTTCGCTCTCGCATTGATCCGACAATCTGCAATTCGTGGCTTTCTTTATCTGCGAACTCAATATCTACGAGTAATTGTGGGATTACACCGATTGTGTGGCCGCCAGAATTTCTGACGCCTCTAGCAACCGCACCCATCATCGAAATATGTCCGCCGCCTGAAACGAGATTCCATGAACGTGAACCAATTGCATCTCCAAGTTCGAATGCTAAATCTTGATATTTCTTATCGATAGTTGGAGAAGATGAGCAATACACAGATATACGCAACGACATGGGCGTAACAATAGGCGTTACGCTTAGCCCATGTCACAACGAATTGCATCGGGTCATGGACTTGCCACCGTTTCACTCAGTGGACCTGTTTTAGATACGTGGTTTCCAGAACCCGTTCTAGGAAATCTTTCGACTCCGGTCTTGCCATTTCTATCCGCGCTAGCTGGAGTAGATGAGATCCGCGGGGTTAAGCGTGAAGTTGTCTCACTCGAGATTGATTTAGATAAAGCTCCCGATTCTGTAAGTGATGCATACCTACGACTTCATTTACTATCTCATCGAGTTATCAAACCTCATGAAGCAAATGTCGAAGGAATATTTGGAGTACTCAATAATGTTGTGTGGACTTCAGTTGGTCCATGCCCCGTTGAAAACTTTGAAATTACGAGAGCAAATCTTAAGCAAAAATACGGCGCCATTACAGTTTTATCAGTTGATAAATTTCCACGAATGGTTGATTACGTAATTCCTTCGGGAGTTCGAATTGCAGATGCAGATCGTGTTCGCCTTGGTGCGCACCTAGCATCTGGAACAACTGTGATGCACGAAGGCTTCGTTAACTTCAATGCCGGAACACTGGGAACTTCAATGGTTGAAGGAAGAATTTCGGCTGGAGTAGTAGTTGGCGATGGAACTGATGTCGGTGGTGGCGCTTCAATTATGGGAACACTCAGCGGTGGCGGAAAAGAAATTATCTCCATCGGAGAGAAGTGCCTTTTGGGTGCAAACTCAGGTCTTGGAATTTCACTAGGAAATAACTGCGTTATCGAATCTGGCACATATGTCACAGCAGCAGCAAAGATTCGCCTACCTGATGGTGAAATAGTTAAAGCATCATCCTTATCTGGTGCAAGCAATCTTTTATTCAGACGTAACTCACTCGATGGTTGCTTAGAAGTAATTATGCGAACAGGTTCATGGGGTGGATTGAATTCGGTTTTACACTCAAATTAAGTTAAACCACGCCGAAGGAAGTTGAGTTCTACTTCTGAAAGTTTCTCCCCGCAATGTAGTTATTTTTCCATCACTGGAAGTCGCTGAAATTCTTGCAACGGTTCCTGTTGGGTTTCTGGAATCAATATTTAGTGCGACAACATCTGCAAGTGAGAATGTTCGTGCAAGAACTGCCTGAGTTAGTGGGCGGCTCCACGTGAAGAAACGTGGATTGAGAATTGGATCTTGACTGTAGGGATCAGCAACACTGGTGGTAAAACTTCTCTCCTGGCCCCAGGCATTTACACTCGTTTCCGTTTGTCCTCCACTGGAGGAAGAGAAGTATGCAGTTATGGGAGAGCCGTTAACGGTGATTACTTGTCCAGTTGTTTCTGATGTAGAGCTTGCTTGAACCGCTTCTTTCCATAATTTTCCATAAATTGGTTCTATCTCTTTTGAAAACCCGACAAATGATTGATCGGAAATACTGTTATAGACATTGCAGTCGCAAGCAACTCTAGGAACTCCTAATTTGCTCAGAACATAGGAGCGAGATGCAATCGCCTGCGCAATCAATGCTTGAGTTGGCCACGAAGAGGGAACTTCACTGATGCCGTATAAATATTCATCATGAATTCGAACAGTATTTGTGACTTCCATTCTGTGCCCGATGATCGGTGCCTTTACGGATTTAATTTGAATCTGTCCATAACGATACTTAACACTCTTTGAATTCACCCTTAAAGAAACCGTAGAAGCCAGTCCATCTAAGTATCGAGTGCCAGACCACCGCACACTCCACGCAGAATTCGTCCCAAGTAATTGGGAGTTTTTTCCCGTAACAATAAATGCTGAAATGCTGGTGCCTAATTGAACAAATGAAATACCAGATTTCCATGTCAGTGATGCTGCAGGAACAGCCGTAAGACTTTCGCCAACATCGCCTAAATAAACATTAAGAATTGAATCTTTAGTTCCGGATTTGATACTTGCCTGTGTGAGTAAATGACCAACATTGACTCGTACATTCTGATTATCGGCTAATGGAAGAATTTGAGTGCCGCTGTAGTAATAACTAAGAATAGATTGCGCACTTTCTCCGGCTAGAGCTTTGCCACGCGCACCAATCTGGCTAAGTCCTACGCCATGTCCATAACCTGTACCTTGAAAATTGAACACCGCTGGAATTTCTACAGCATGAGCAGGTGTGATTGAGAAAAGAATAAAAAAAGCAGTAAAGAGAGTTTTAGAGATCCTCATCAATTACAGAGCTCTTTCCTAAGTGCAAAAAGTCTTGATAGGCATCGATCACTTGATCAGGGTTGCCACGTGAAACTAGTTTTCCTTTATGTAACCACGCAACGTCATTGCAAATCTCGCGAAGCGTTGCCATCGCGTGGCTGACGAGGATTAAAGCTCGATCTTCACTTCTTAACTCTTTTATCTTGTTAAAACTCTTCTCTTTAAAGTGCGCATCCCCCGTGCTTAAAGCCTCATCAACAATCAAAATATCTGGTTGGACAGT
>JBEAYI010000101.1:0-3107 GCA_041159375.1 Actinomycetota bacterium | reverse complement strand
AGATAGTTGCATCGGTTTTCTTGATCTCCCTGAGCATTATTTTTGTACGTTCACCTAGGGCTATCACTTGAGATTTATCAACTACTACGGAAACAATTCTGGAACCTGTGCGCGCCTGAATGAAGAAAGTTCGCTCACCGGGGGCTCCAACAGTACCCGCTACAAAACGCTCAACTGGATTGAATTCGTAAACGATTGGGCTCATGCTCGTCCCGATCCCCCGCCAACAAGAGTTTTTACGGAGCGAGACTTTTTGGATAGATAATCGAAATTCGTTGAGGAATCATTGAGATGTAACAGACGGAAATTCTTTCTGTTGTAATCAAGGACAGAAATAGATGCCGGATCAATCACAATTTTTTGAAACTTATCTAGCTCTAGACCAAGGCATTCGGCAATAATTGATTTAATTACGTCGCCATGACTCACGATTAGCGCTACTCCACCTTCAGCCATTTCAATTGTTTTCATGAGCGATTTTTTGGCTCTCTTTTGAACTTCCAATAAGGATTCGCCCTCTGGAAAAACCATTTTGCTCGGACTCTTCTGAACAACTCGCCATTCTTTCTTTAATGAGAGTAAAGAGAGTTTTTTTCCGGTCCAAGCTCCATAATCAACCTCTGAAAAACCCTTATCGAAGAGAATCTTTCTCTCCGAAATACCTCTTTCGTTCAACCATGGTTGAAGAGTGAATAAACATCTCTCTAGCGGACTGATTCGAATTTCTTTAGCATTCAAGGATCCTAAACGTACTTTTAATTCTTGTGCCTGAACTTCTCCTTTTTTACTCAAAGAGATACCAGATGCACGACCTGCTAACACCCCCTTTTCATTGGCTATCGAATGGGCATGTCTGAGCAAAATCACTGTGGTCACACAGCAAGGTTATCGGGATTTGGGAATGCACACTTGCTAAGGTCGTGCCATGCAAATGAGGCGCGCAGGTAAGAGCGGACTAATGCTCTCTCGTATCGGTCTGGGGACAATGACCTGGGGACGAGATACAGATGAACATGAGGCCGCAGATCAATGTCGCGCATTCTTGGATGCAGGAGGTAATTTCATAGACACAGCCGCTGTATATGGCGATGGTGACAGCGAACGTGTCATCGGCGGTTTAATCGGAACACTATTTGAAAGAAATGAAGTTGTAATCGCGTCAAAGGCAGGCTTGAGTTTTCCACAAGGAGTAAGAAAAGTTGATAACTCACGATCTGCACTAATCGCACAATTAGATGCTTCCTTACAACGTTTGAATACGGATTATTTGGATCTATGGCAAATCCACACATGGGATGCTCTCACACCACTTGATGACACCTTGTCAGCATTGGACTATGCCTATTCCAGTGGAAAGGCGCGCTATGTAGGAGTCTCTAATTTCTCAGGATGGCAAAGTGCACATGCAATTACTCGGCAAGAAGTGATTGCGAATAAAGCACCTATAACAACAATTCAAAATGAATATTCACTCTTAAATCGCAAGGTTGAAGAAGATATTCTTGATGCAGTTGAACACTTAAACGTAGGTTTCCTCGCGTGGTCTCCTCTTGGACGTGGAGTTTTAACCGGTAAATATCGAAAAGGTATCCCGAGCGATTCTCGAGCTGCTACTCCTCATTTCGCGTCATTTGTCGAGCCTTATCTTTCAGATAAACAAACACAGATAGTGGAAGCTGTATGCGTTGCTGCTGAAGGTCTTGGATACTCCCCGCTAGAAGTTTCACTTGCTTGGGTTAGGGATGCCGAGCATGTTACGAGCGTTATTTTGGGAGCGCGAACAGGTGCTCAACTTCGTGGTGCATTATCAAGTGAAGAAGTAACCCTGCCAGAAGTTGTTCGAACTGCTCTTAACGAAATTTCAAGAATTTCTTAAAAATTCCTCGAGAACATTTACGCCAAATTTGATTCCATCAACTGGTACACGTTCATCTACTCCATGGAACAAAGCCATGAAATCCAAGTCTGCTGGCAATTGAAGCGGGGAAAAACCATAACCAATAATGCCTAACTCACTTAGCGCTTTATTATCAGTACCGCCGCTCATTAGGTAAGGCACAGGAATACCCTCTGGATCAAAAGCTAGAATCGAACGATTCATAGATTCAACCAAATCACCTTCGAAATCTACTTCCAAAGCAATATCGTGAGTGATTGTTTCTACTGTGATATTTGGACCAATAATATCTTTGATCGTCTGGTTCAGTTCGTTTTCTAAACCTGGCAAAAATCGTCCGTCAATTACAGCACTGGCAGATTGAGGAATTACGTTGGCTTTATAACCAGCCTCAAGCATTGTGGGATTTGCCGTATTTTGAAGAGTTGCTCCGATCATCCGAGCCATCGGTCCGATTTCTTCAAGTAACGGGCGAAGATCTTTTTCATCATATTTCTTGCCAGTAACTTCAGCTATTTTATTAAACAAAACTTTCACAGTCTTTGTATAACGTTGCGGCCATTCATAACTTCCAACTTTTGAAACGGCTTCACTTAATCTGGTTAGTGCATTTTCAGGATTCATCATCGATCCATGACCTGCGCGACCCGATGCACTTAATCGCATCCAGTGAATACCCTTTTGGGCAGCTTCAATGAAATACAAACGTTTATTTCCCGCGACAGTTACCGAAAATCCACCTACTTCAGAGATAGCTTCTGAGCATCCTTTAAAAACTTCAGGATGCTCGGCAACCATCCATCGTGAACCGAATAAAGAGCCTGCCTCTTCATCGGCGAAAAATGCCAAAACAATGTTGCGAGGAGGTTTGATTCCCTTTCTAGCCCACATACGAAAAATCGCAATAATCATTGCATCCATATTTTTCATATCGACAGCGCCACGACCCCAAATCATTCCATCCTTAATTTCGGCGGAGAATGGATCCACACTCCAATCATCAGCATTAGCTGGCACAACATCTAAATGTCCATGAACTACTAAACCAGGACGCTTTTCATCGACACCCTTAATGTGTGCAATAACGTTGCAACGCCCTGGGGCAGATTCGAATATTTCAGAATCAATACCTGCTTCCACCAGTAATTCAACAACTTTGGCGGCAACAGCTGCTTCATCACCTTTGCCATCGCCATAATTAACACTTGGA
>JBEAYI010000100.1:0-3112 GCA_041159375.1 Actinomycetota bacterium | reverse complement strand
AATAAATAAGAGCGGAGGGCGTGGGATTTGAACCCACGAGGCTTTCACCTGCCGGTTTTCAAGACCGGTGCACTCGGCCGCTATGCGAGCCCTCCGTCGCGTAATCTACCCGAAGAAGGCCAGCACGAAAAATTGAGCAAGGACTAGCACGGAGGAAGTTTCAATAACTCCTCAATAATCATTGCTACTCCATCATCTGTGTGTGGTTCTGCAATTGATTTCGCAGCTTTATGGGCATCTGGATGTCCATCAGCCATTGCATAAGAACGACCACACCATTCGAGCATTGAAATGTCATTTGGGTTATCGCCAAATGAAACGCAATCTTCTGCATTAATTCCTAAACGCTCTGCCATCTTTGAAAGTGTTGCACCTTTTGAAACACCGATTGCAGATATTTCTAGAAGTGAATCGTGTGGGTTTGAGTGTGTAACTGTTACAAGTCCTGCTAATTCCTTTGTAGCAATCGCAAGCATTTCATCCGAAGTTAATTCTTGATCAGAACACCGTGCCAATAATTTAAGTGATGGTGAAGTCATAATTTCTAAGATGTCATCGACTCCGATGTTATCTAAGCCAACGTCCCAGCGAGGTACATACTTCTTTTCGCGGTGAAAGTAGTTGTGCGCTTCAGATGCAAATGAAATCTGTGGGATTACTTTACGTAATCGCTTTACGGTTTCAATTTGCGCGTCAACTGGAATCAGCCACTCTTCAATAACTTTTTGATTCTGTAAATCAAATAGCTGTGCACCATTTCCGCAGATTGCTTTACCGATCCCGAAGGCTTCTTTAATCTCTGGCATCCATCGTGGTGGGCGACCAGTTACAAAGAATATTTCAACGCCCATGTCGTGGGCTGTGCGAAAAGCGTTGATGGTGCGCTCAGTTATTTCACCGTAGTGCGCAACGATTGTTCCATCTAAGTCGGAGGCAATTAATTTGGGGCGAAAACTCACACAAGCTCAAATCGTGAAGTGCCCAAGAATGGTTGCAGCGCTTTAGGAACATTGACGCTTCCATCTGCATTTTGATGATTCTCTAAGATTGCAACAATCATGCGAGGAATAGCGACAAGAGTTCCGTTTAGCGTTGCAATTGCTTTTGTTCCATCGCTATCTTTGTAGCGAATATTTAATCTGCGCGCTTGGAACTCGGTGCAGTTAGAGGTGCTTGTTACTTCGCGATATGTGCCCTGTGTTGGAATCCACGCTTCGATATCAAATTTGCGATTGGCGCTTGAGCCAAGATCTCCTGATGCCACATCGATTACGCGATAAGGAATCTCCATTGCATTAAGGAAGTCCTTCTCCCATTGCAATATACGTTTGTGTTCTTCTTTGGCTTCCTCTGGTTTACAGAATGAGAACATTTCAACTTTATCGAATTGGTGAACGCGAATAATTCCGCGCGTATCTTTTCCATATGTTCCTGCCTCGCGGCGGAAACACGTTGAGTATCCTGCATAACGCAGCGGAAGTTTTTCTGCTGGCAAGATTTCATCCATATGCATTGCAGCAAGTGGTACTTCACTTGTTCCAACTAAATACACATCATCGCGTTCTAGATGGTAAACATTTTCAGCCGCTTGACCCAAAAATCCTGTTCCTTCCATTGCTGCAGGATTTACAAGCACTGGTGGAATAACGGGGGTGAAGCCTGATTTTGTTGCAGATGAAATTGCGTAATTAACGAGTGCAAATTCGAGAAGTGCGCCCATGCCAGTTAAATAATATGAACGTGAGCCAGCAACTTTAGCTCCGCGTTCTGTATCAATTGCTCCCAGTAATTTTCCAAGTTCGACGTGATCTTTTGGTTCAAAACCATCTTTAGTGAAATCTCGTGGAGTCCCAACGTGTTCGATAACGACAAAGTCTGCTTCGCCACCAATTGGTGCATCAGGATCTAGAACATTTGAAAGCTGCATTGCCATTGCATTTACTTGCGCTTCGATTTCGGCGCGCTTGGTATCCGCGGCTTTTACTTTATCTGCCAAATCTTTTGCGTTTGCAAGAAGTGCTGTTTTCTCATCACCTTTAGCGGCGCCAACTGATTTAGATAGTGTGTTTTGTTCTGCGCGTAGTGTTTCGAACTCTGTAATTGCAGTGCGACGTGTTTCATCGAGTTTAAGCAATTGATCAACGATTGATGTGTCTTCGCCGCGACCCTTTTGAGATGCACGAACTGCATCTGGGTTTTCGCGAATAAACTTTATGTCAATCATTATTTGCTGCTTTCTCGTGGATAAGAACCAAGGAATCTAATCTCGTCACAAATTTCACGTAAACCTTCGAGTGCTTGTGACACTGATGGATCATTAACGTGGCCTTCAGCATCAATAATAAAGTGGTAATCGCCCAATACACGTCCAGTTGGACGACTTTGAATGAAAGTTAGGTTTACATCACGCTTAGCAAATTCGGTCAGAATTTCTAAGAGCGCACCCGCGTGATCGATGTCGATGTAGAGCGCTAAGGATGTGCGGTCGTGACCTGTTGGCGCAGATAGTGCGCCAGGCTTTGAGACCAAAACAAATCGAGTGACGGCTCCATTGTTATCGCCAATATTTTTTGCAATTACTTCGAGCCCATAATGCGCAGCAGCAACTTCTGCGGCAATTGCTGCGTCGAATTCACCGCGAGAAATTGCTTCCGCTGCTGCTGCAGTTGACGCAGTCGGAATGATTTCTGCGTTTGGATAATTCTTGGCGATAAAAGCGCGGCACTGTGATTCAGCGTGTGGGTGTGTGGCGATGCGCTTGATGCTTTGTGTGCCCGGCTTTGTCATTAAAGAAAATGAAACAGGCAGAGTTACTTCGCCAGCAATTACTAGTGGCTCACCCATTGCTAACTCATCAAGTGTTCTGGCAACAACACCTTCGACTGAGTTTTCAATAGGAACGAGTGCAAAATCTGCCTTGCTTTCACGAACAGCCATCAACGCTGCTGTGACATTTGAATATGGAATCAACGCATCGGATGCGGATGTTATTTTCTTGAGTGCAGCCTCGGTAAAGGTACCTACTGGACCAAGGTATGCATATGTACTCACTGGCTAAGAATAGCCGAGCACAGAGCGTGCATGCGCCGGGCGATTAGTCATCACGATATCT
>JBEAYI010000099.1:0-4016 GCA_041159375.1 Actinomycetota bacterium | reverse complement strand
ACTCCTTAGTTTCAATTGTGCGCGCTCCGGATTCACATAATCTGCGTGAAACGTATGGAATCACAATGAGCAAAATTGCTGCCGCAGGAATAGTGATTATCAAGCTGGCGGCATTTACCCACCAACCAAGTAGTACACCAGTTGTCAGTGCAATCCATGCCGAAGCGTAAGGAAGAGTTACTCGCAATTGATACTCTTGAGCGCGTTCAACATCATCTACCAAACCCTTCACCATCGATCCTGAATTTAAGTCTCGAGCAAGTGAAATTGGCTTTTGAATGATTTTCTCAAAAAGCTTCACTCTCAATTGCGTGAGAGTTGCAAATACTGCCTCGTGGCTAATTACTCTTTCAAAATACCTCGCAACAGAACGTGATATTCCAAAGAAACGCACCATCACAATTGCCACCGTCAATGTCAGTACTGGAGGATGCGCCGATGCCATGGTGATCAACCATCCACTTGAAATCATTAGACCTGTACCGCCAATAAAAGCAAAGGCACCCAAAATAACGGCGGCAGGCAAAGTTATTTTTGTTAATAACTTCTTCATTGATCAACTCGCTTCATCTGCAGAGTTCTCTCTTGATCCTCAACCAGAGAAAGATCGTGAGTTATGAAAAGGGCAATAGCGCCTTCAGTACTTCGCTTACGAAGTGCTGACATGATCAATCTTGCGCTCTCTATGTCTAAATCAGCAGTTGGTTCATCTGCAATGATGAAATTTGGGCTTTGAAACAGAGCGCGTGCAACTGCGATTTTACGAATCTGGCCGCCCGATAATTTACTTGTGTTCTCGCCAGCTCCACCGATGAGTGTTTCCAGACCATTAGATAAATCGGCCATATGTAAACCAACTTCGCATCATCGGAACTTTTCTTGAGCAGAACAAATTGTTCCCGAATACTTCCAGGAGCCAAATGGGGTATTTGCGGAATGTAACCAATGGATGGGTTGAGGCTGGATTCGAGTAATGAATTTATAACTCTAAGTGCAAATGTGCTTTTCCCTGAACCAGATTCGCCCACAATAAATATTAAGTTTCCTCGAGATATTTGAGCAGGCGAAAGATGTGCTCGAACATGCTCTGAAATTTCACAATTCCAATCTTGCCAACGAATAAAGTCGGCGCTCACTTCGATTTCGCCAGATTCATGAATTGGTTCACGTTTTTTAATGACATCGATTTCCTGAACCGCTTCGGCGCCATCTGCAGATGCGTGAAATAAAGCCGCTGCATTTCTTAGGGGGAAATAAACCTCTGGAGCCAGGATTAAAACAGTCAGGGCACTCTTAAAGGCGATTGTGTCATCAACTAAACGTAAGCCAACGACAACGGCAATCAGCGCAACGGAGATAGTGGCACAGAGCTCCAAAGCAAAGGCAGATAGGAATGAAATTCGCAGTACCTTCATGGTTTCGCTGGTGTAGTCATCTCCCATTTTCTGAATACGCTGGGATTGATTCTTTGATCTGCCAAATATTTTTAGAGTTACGAATCCGCGCAAAGAATCTTCGAAATAATTAGAAAGTGTTCCCAATGATTGCCATTTTTTATTCACAGAATCAGCTGTGAACTTTCCGATTAGTGCGCCGAAGAAAGGAATGAGAGGAAGTGTTAGTACCGCGATTACCGCTGAAAGTGGATCAAATACGGCAATCGTCACAATGACGAGAAGTGGCAGAACCATTGAAAAGAAAGTTTGAGGTATGAATCGGCCGAGGTAAATATCTAAGGAATTTAACCCCTTGATTAGAAGTGTGCTGAGCTTCGTTGGTGATGTTTGGTTAAAGGCAGAAATGTCACTTGTTATTTCATTTCGCATTTCCTCTTTGATTGCACTGGCCTTCACGCTGCACCAGTATTCAAAACGAGACTGAAATACACTTCGAAAAATCCACAAGCAAGCTAAAGCAAATATTTTTTCCGGTATTCCTGCTTGGTCCTCGATAATTCCCACAATGATTGTTGCAAGTAATATCGCATTAGTAATCACGATTGCTGCCCATACAAAAGCTGCGAAAAAACTTATGTACACAAGAGTGCGGCTACTGCGCCGTGAGAGCAGTAGCCGCAGATCTAGTGATTTCACAGATGCAATGTATGGCTTACATCATCGAGAATGCCACGTTCCGGGTTAACTATTTGTGACGCACTCACCCGCTTGCGGAATACCCAGTAAGTCCAGCCTTGATACAAAAGCACGAGTGGAGTCATAACCACAGCTACAACTGTCATCACCTTAAGCGTGTAATCGGTGCTTGAAGCATTTGTAATTGTCAGATCAAATTGTGAACCTAGTGAACTTGGCATCACTCGCGGATATAGGGCGAAGAAGAGCGTTGAAACAAAGGTAGCGATGGTCCCTGCTGAGAAAATGAATGCCCAGCCCTCGCGACCTTTGAAGTTCATTGCAAGCCCGGCAACCCACAACAGTGCAACAACTACTGAGAGCGATAAAACAATTGGATCTATCTCTGGAAGCATCAAGTTAGTCCAGACCAAGAATGAAACTGCGGCAACCGCGGCAACTAAGCCAGCTTTCAGTGCTATTGCATTTGCACGTTCGCGAATGGTTCCTGCAGTTTTTAGTGCAAGAAATACAGCTCCGTGTGTGTAGAAAACGGAGAGCGTGACTAACCCACCTAGAAGTGCATATGGATTGAGGAGATTGAAGAAACCTCCAACGTACTCAATGGATCCAGATGAAGCTTTCTCTAGCGGAACTCCACGTACGATGTTTGCAAAAGCTACGCCCCATAGCAATGCTGGAAGCGCACTACTGATAACTATTGCTACATCCCAACGCTGACGCCATTGTGCTTTTCCGTACTTACTGCGGTATTCAAATGCGACTCCGCGAATAATCAAGGCAACAAGGATTAAGAAGAGCGGTAAATAGAATCCGCTGAACAGCGTTGCATACCATTCAGGAAATGCTGCAAATGTTGCACCACCTGCAACAAGTAACCACACCTCGTTGCCATCCCACACTGGTCCTAGCGTTGTAAGAACTGCGCGTCGATCCGCTTCATTCTTCGAGACGGTGGGAAGAAGCATTCCGACACCAAAGTCGAAGCCTTCTAGTACGAAATATCCAATCCACAAAACGGCAATTAGTAAAAACCATACGGTCTGAAATGTCATTTTCTTATCTCCTCTCCTAGTAAGAAGCTACGAGTTGTTTAGTGTCAGAACCACCGAGTTGAGGATCTGCATAATCGACTTCATCAAGTGGTCCTAAATGAATCACTCTTCGAATTAGCCCGAATTCAATAACTGCTAATGCACCGTACAAAATGGTGAAGACAATCATCGTGAACAGAACTGCACCAGCAGAAACAACTTGGCTAACGCCATCGGAGGTTTTTATCAATCCAAAGACTGCCCATGGTTGTCGAGCGGATTCTGTAAAGATCCAACCAAATGAGTTTGCAAGCAGAGGCAAGAAAGGCAGCGAAAGCATTGCTGGCTTAAACCATCTGCCTGAAGGTAATCCACCTTTACGCATCTGCCATAAAGCAAGAAGTGCAAAGAGTAAGCCAACTGCTCCGAAACCAATCATCAATCTAAATGACCAATACGCCAAAGGAATATTTGGTGTGTAATCCCCTGGTCCATATTGAGTTTCGTATTGAATCTGCAAATCATTAACGCCCTCAACGACGCCATTGAAATCTCCCGTTGACATAAAGGAGAGCATGGAAGGCAGACCAATTTGGAATACAGGTCGTGAACCGTCAAGTGTTCCAACAGTTAAGAGTGAGAATGGAGCAGAATCAGTTGTGCTGTAGAGAGCTTCTGCTGCTGCCATCTTCATTGGTTGTTGAACGGTCATGATTCGAGCAGTGACATCGCCAGTTACGCCCACGCCAATAAAGGAAATAATTGTGACGATCAAACCCAATTTCAGGGTTGTGCGGGACATATCGATATCTTTCTTGCGCACTATGAGAAGGGCGGAAATTCCAGCCATAAATGCAGCTGAAGTAAAAGCTGCAAAAGAGACTGTATG
>JBEAYI010000098.1:0-5069 GCA_041159375.1 Actinomycetota bacterium | reverse complement strand
CGGAGATCGCAACTTGACCGGCGAGGATCGCCGACGTTTGAACAGGGAGAACGCGGAAGAGATTGAGCATGACCGCGCCGATGCTGGCACTCAAGATCCCGAAGATGAAGAGTGTGATCAGTGCCCCAGCAGCACCGATCGCGAGCCCCTCGAGAATGAATGGGAGACGCACCCAGGTGGCACTCGCGCCGCCGTAGACAAAATCAACCTCGACATCAAAGATGGCGAATTCTTGGTTCTGGTCGGACCATCAGGCTGCGGTAAATCAACATCACTTCGAATGCTCGCAGGGCTAGAAGAAGTTGATAGTGGTCGTATTTTAATTGGCGACAAAGATGTAACGCACGTTGCACCTAAAGATCGCGATATTGCAATGGTTTTCCAATCATATGCACTTTACCCACATATGAGCGTTGCGGAAAATATGGGATTTGCCTTGAAAATTGCAGGTATCTCAAAAGAAGAACGTGACCGCAGAGTTTTAGAAGCTGCAAAGTTATTGGACCTTGAGGCATTTTTAGATCGCAAGCCAAAGGCGCTCTCTGGCGGGCAACGTCAACGAGTTGCAATGGGTCGTGCAATTGTTCGCGAACCACAGGTCTTCCTTATGGACGAACCACTATCAAACCTTGATGCAAAATTGCGAGTTGCAACTCGCACGCAAATCGCAGCCCTACAACGCCGTTTAGGAATCACGACTGTTTATGTAACCCATGATCAAGTTGAAGCTATGACTATGGGTGATCGTGTTGCGGTTCTTAAAGATGGAGTGCTTCAGCAGGTAGATACACCACGGAACTTGTATGACAACCCAGCAAATGCGTTTGTGGCGGGCTTTATTGGTTCTCCTGCAATGAATTTATTGAAAACTTCCGTCAGCGGTGGCAAGGCTCACCTTGGCAAGCTTTCTGTTGATGTGCCAGCGAGTGCGGGCACATCAGTCATTGTTGGAATCCGTCCAGAAGGATTAATTCCGTCAGCAGACGGATTTGCGGTCAATGTTGAGGTCGTCGAAGAACTTGGCGCTGATGCATTTGTTTATGGACAACCTGCAGATTCAAATATTTCCTTTGCGCAAGCAACCGAAGATGCTGCGCAGATTATTGTGCGCTGGGATCCAAAGAATCCTCCTAAACCAGGTGACACAATTACTGTCAGCGCTGATGCATCAGCGATACATCTCTTCAACGCACAATCAGGCGAAAGAGTGAAGTAAAGCAATTTCATCACCGCTGACAAAAGTGTGTGGTGAATCTGCAAGCCCCTTAAGAACATGCACCTTTGCACGACCTTGAACTCGCCATGTATCGGTCAGTACAAGTGCTGTGTCTTCATCGATTCCAAGTAAGTAAGTGCCTTCATCGCTACGAAGTGCAATAGATGCAATGCGATCTGGAACCCATCCAAGAAACTTGTCGTAATGTGGAATGACTTCGATTTCAGGAATTAAACCAAGTCCACTCTGGGCATGAGATATTCGCAATCCAACAATTTTTGCACCGAATGCCATTGCGCCTGCAGAACAACCAGCGAGTGATGTACCTGAGAAAAACTCTGACTTAATTTTTTCCCACAGAGGTGTTCCTTCAAAAATTTCGGTGATGTATCCCGGATCGCCACCTGAAAAATAAATCAATCCAGCATTTGTGACTTCTTCGATGTACTGCGGATTGAAAGCATCTTCTCTCTTTAGAATTGGAAGAAATCTGCACTCAGCGCCCATTCGCCTGGCCTGCGCAGCTCCTCGTTCTTTCCAGAACTCAATGCGATCCGCGCTCTCTTGACCAGCACCTGTTGGTATTTGAATGTATGTATTTGATTTGCCTCTAGAAATGCCGCGATGCAAGAGATCAGTTTCAATCTCCTGCATCTGGACTAAATATTCTCCTGAGCCAACAAGTGCCAAAGCACCGCGCTCAGAGTTCATTGCGACTACGCCATTGCCTTCTTGAGGTTTTCATCAATTGAATTGAGGAACTCCTGTGTTGTTTGCCATGGAGCATCTGGCGAAATAAGGAGTGATAAGTCCTTCGTCATTTTTCCTTGTTCAACTGTTTGAATGCAGACTCGTTCTAAAGTGTCACAGAATTGTGACAACGCTTTGTTGTTATCGAGTTTGGCGCGATGAGCAAGACCACGAGTCCACGCAAAAATTGATGCGATCGGATTGGTGGAAGTTGCCTTACCTGCCTGGTGATCTCGATAGTGGCGAGTAACAGTTCCGTGTGCCGCCTCTGATTCAACAACTTTTCCATCTGGAGTCATCAAGACGGAAGTCATTAATCCGAGTGAACCATAGCCTTGTGCAACGGTGTCAGATTGAACATCTCCGTCGTAGTTCTTACAAGCCCAAACGTATCCACCTTCCATACGCAATGACATTGCAACCATGTCATCAATGAGGCGGTGCTCATACCAAATACCTGCTGCATCAAAAGCTGACTTAAATTCTGCTTGGTAAATCTCTTCAAAGATATCTTTAAAGCGACCATCGTAGGCTTTAAGAATTGTGTTCTTTGTTGATAGATACACAGGAAACTTGCGATTTAATCCGTAATTAAGTGATGCACGTGCAAAGTCGCGAATTGAATCATCAAGGTTGTACATGCCCATTGCAACACCCGCTGTTGGGAAATCAAAAACATTGAACTCCATTGGTGCTGAGCCATCTTCTGGCACAAATGAGAGTGTCAGTTTTCCTGGACCTGGAACTTTAAAATCTGTTGCTTTGTACTGATCTCCAAATGCGTGGCGACCAATAACAATTGGCTTTGTCCAATGAGGCACCAAACGTGGAACATTGCTGATGATGATTGGTTCGCGGAAGATTACGCCGCCCAAAATATTGCGGATTGTTCCGTTTGGGGACTTCCACATTTTTTTAAGGCCGAACTCTTCAACACGAGCTTCATCTGGAGTAATGGTTGCGCACTTAATACCAACACCGTGCTTTTGAATAGCGCGTGCTGCATCAATCGTTATTTGATCATCGGTTTCATCACGCTTTTCAATTCTGAATCTTTGATGAACTGCCAGATGATGCGAGTCATTTCATCGCCATCTAATTCAACGACTGTTCCTTCGACTTTGATCTTGGCCATGCTCTGCGCTCCTTTTAGAGTGTCTGTACGTCTGCTTGTTTTGCTCGAACTGCTTCTGCCGCAACCTTAAGTGCAGCCAACTCAGAATCAGTGAGTTTTGTTTCTACAACTTTTTTAATTCCTTCGCGACCAATCTGTGCTTCTACTCCGAGATACACACCGGAGATTCCGTATTCGCCATCGACCCATGCGCATACAGGCATTGTTGCGCCAGAGTCTTCGATAACTGCTTTTGCCATGCGAGCTGCAGCTGCAGATGGTGCGTAATATGCAGAACCTGTCTTGAGTAGTGCCACAACTTCTGCACCACCGTTGCGTGTGCGATCCACAAGTTCGTCAATTTCTGCTTGCGATAATTTCTCAGTAAGTGCTTTGCCATCGACAGTGCAACGACTTGGAACTGGAACCATGGTTTCACCATGAGAACCAAGTGTTAGCGTGCTAACTGAAGAGACGGCAACATTGAGTTTTTCTGCAACAAAGTGCGTGAAGCGGGCGGTATCTAGCATTCCAGCTTGGCCCATTACGCGATTCCGTGGAAATGCTGTTGCGATTTGAGTAAGTGCTGTCATTTCATCGAGTGGATTTGAAACCACAATGATGACTGCTTTCGGTGAGTGCTTTGCAATGTTTTCTGCAACTCCGCGCACAATTCCAGCATTAACACCAATGAGATCCATACGGCTCATTCCAGGTTTGCGTGGCAATCCGGCAGTAATAATGACTACATCTGAGTTAGCAGTTGCTTCATAACCTGCGCCATCTGCAGAAGTTGTAGCGCCAACAATTTTTGTTTCAAAACCTTCGATAGATCGAGATTGGTTCATATCTAAAGCCAAGCCTTCTGGCTTGCCTTCGAGAATGTCAGTGAGAACTACAGTGTCAAAAATGTTGTATTCAGCTAATCGCATTGCAGTTGTTGAGCCATAAAAACCTGCACCGACGACGGTTACTTTGCCTGCCATGGACTGCGTCCTTCTTTCGAAAATCGGATCTAAAAATGCCTTGATATCAAGGTAACTCTACAACCCGTGCGGCAGTGAAATTGCCAGGACGAAGAGCCCTATTGCAATACCAACCGGGAAATAGAACTCAATTGTGCGCAAATGGCGTGATGGAAAAGCGATGCCCAATGTTCCAAGGGCAATCAAGAGTGATCCGGATCGCACGAAACTGAGGGCGCCTAAAACTATGCCAACCGCAACAAATGCGTAACTAGCAAATTTAATAATTCTTGAATCTAAGAACACGCGTCCACAACATTCGTGACAAGCATTGCTCTAGTCATTGGACCAACCCCACCTGGCATTGGTGCAACAAATCCAGCCTTTTCCATTACATCCGGATGAACATCGCCAAGTAAGCCTGCATCAGTACGAGAAATGCCAACATCGATAATTGCTGCACCCTCTTTAATCATTGAAGCGTTGAGGAAGTGTGCCTGACCGATTGCAGCAACAACTATGTCTGCATTTCGAGTATGAAGAGTTAAATCTTTTGTACCAGTGTGGGTTAACGTGACAGTTGCGTTCTCTTGTCTGCGTGTTAGTAACAAACCAAGTGGGCGACCAACTGTTAAACCACGACCAATAACCGTTACTTCTGCGCCTTTAAGTGGCACGTTGTAGTGCTGCAAGAGCGCCACAATTCCACGAGGAGTACAAGGAAGTGGAGCGTCATAGCCGGCAACGAGTCTGCCTAAGTTCATGGGATGTAATCCGTCAGCATCTTTTGACGGATCAATCGCTTCAAGAATTACTTGCGGATCAATTCCTTTTGGCATTGGAAGTTGCACAATATATCCAGTGCACTCTTTTGCGTTATTGAGATCTTTAATCGCTGCCAATACATCTGCTTGTGATGCACTGTCAGGTAGATCAACACGTATTGATGTAACGCCAACTTCTTGGCAATCACGATGTTTGCCGCCAACGTATGAATGTGAACCTGGATCATCACCAACTAATA
>JBEAYI010000097.1:0-3164 GCA_041159375.1 Actinomycetota bacterium | reverse complement strand
CTAGTGCACATCCCAATGGGTCGCTTTGCTGATGACACTGAAAGTGCTGCAGCTGTGGCATTCCTTGCTAGCGATGACTCATCATTTATTACAGCAGCGAACTTCTTAGTAGATGGTGGAATCTCCGGGGCTTATGTAACTCCACTTGATGTCTAAATAAACCTAGATCCGCTTAATTGGCGCGGTTGCGATGCGGTCAAGAAATTGATCGACTAAGTCGTAACCGCGCTGATTTGTTTGTGCTTCAATCTCTTTTGTCTCTGCGCGTAACTCTTTAACGTCAACGCCCTCTGATTCAACTTCAGCGCATCCGCCTTCCATTTCCAACCACAAATCCAGTACGTGTGAATCGATTTCCGGGTGAAATTGCAATCCGAGTGTGCGCCCAAATGAAAAAGCCTGTGGGCATAAATCATTTTCTGCAATCAAAGTGGCTTCTGGTGGCAGTGTGAAACGATCCCAGTGATATTGAAACCACGGTCCGCGTGGGATAAATGATTCATCTTTGCTTTCGATTTCATACCAACCAAGCTCGGCCCGAGGTGAACGAGAAACGGTGCCGCCTAGTACGCGCGACATTAGCTGTCCGCCAAAACATATTCCAAGCACAGGTATCCCCGCGTTATGAACCTCTTTCATTTTTTCTAACTCGGGTAATAACCAATTGCCAACAACGTCATCGCCATATGCTGCATAGGGTGCACCCATAACTACTACAACATCAAATGTAAGTAGATCAGGCCATTCAACTGTGACATTTGGACTCTTTTGATGATCTTTGTCAACGATTATGAAACGAGTAATTTCATATCCACGAACTTTAAACTGATGCCAGATAGGACCACCTTCACTGACGTGGTCATGCTCGATGAAAATTACGCGTTTGCTCATTTTTGAATGCGAATTGGCTCTTGACCGCGTGCAATCAAACGCTCGAAATGGTGTTCACGTTTTTCATTAAAGCGATCAGACTCTTCAGTCGTTTTTGCTAAGAAGGCAGTGAGCTCATCTCGCGCTACTAAACCATCACCCGATAGATCATTTCTTTCAAAAACATCCCATGCGCGAAGAACCGGAGCAATAACTTCTTCTAGGTGTTGCTGCATGTCATAAATTCCAGCCAGAGCAATCTGCACAGCTTTGCGACCAAAGCCAGGCATGTTGGCACCAGGCATATCAAAATTTGTCACAACATCTGCAATTGCTCGCATAGCTGCATTTGGCTCTAAATCAAGTGCAGCCTTAAGAGTATTGCGATAAAAAATCATGTGAAGATTTTCATCCAAAGCAATTCTCTGCATCATGCCTTCGGCGATTGGGTCATCAGAAATTTTGCCAGTATTGCGGTGAGAAATACGAGTGGCTAGCTCTTGAAAAGATACGTATGCAATCGTGTGCAACATGTCATTTTCATAAGGAGTTTGATATCCCAGTGACATATGAGCCATGCGCAAATCTTCTAATTCATACGGGTCGACTCCTCGAGTGGCCATTAAGTAATCTCGAATCACAATTGCGTGGCGGCCTTCTTCGGCAGTCCATCGTTCAATCCAATTACCCCATGCGCCATCGCGGCCCATCGAGAGAGTAATTTCAGTGTGATAGCTCGGCAAATTATCTTCGGTTAACAAATTTAGAATAAGTGAATCTTGTGCAACTGAACTCAGACGAGAATCTTTAGCCTCCCACGCATCACCATTGAGTGGGCCAGCGAAATCGCGTCCTTCACTCCATGGGACATACTCGTGTGGGTACCAGTTCTTTTGAATTGCTAGGTGTCGCTCAAGTTCTACGGCAACAACTGGTTCGAGGTCGCGAATTAATCGAGATTGGATTTGCGCGGACTCTTCAGACATGGAATAAAGCCTACGGTAACTTCTTGATTACTGACGAGTTAGAAATTCTTTTCTGCTCGATCTTTTGCAGATTGTGTGCGCCACGCAGCAATCTGTGCGTGATTTCCACTAAGCAAGATCTCAGGAACACTGATGTCACGCCATGTTTGCGGTTTAGTAAATGCTGGATATTCAGCGAATCCCTCATGCATATGTGACTCTTCAACGATTGATTCCGGATTTCCAAGTACACCTGGAAGCAATCTGGTGATTGTTTCAATCATGACCATGGCCGCTACCTCACCCCCACCTAATACATAGTCGCCGATGGAAACTTCGTGCACGCGAACATTTCTCTGGGCGAATGATTCTTGCGAGTAATACTGGCGAACACGATCATCAATACCTTCGTATCGACCGCACGCGAAAACAAGGTGTGTACGCTGTGAGAATTCTTCAGCCATTCGTTGATTAAATCTCTTGCCACCGGGTGTTAAAACAATGAGATCAACATCTTTAACCAACAACGGATCCAGCGCTTCGCCCCAAACTTCTGCTTTCATAACCATGCCAGCGCCACCGCCATAAGGAGTGTCATCAACGCTGTGGTGATTATCGGTTGCGTGTGCACGCAAATCGTGAACATTAATTTCTAGCAAACCTTCATCCTGCGCTTTGCCAAGCAGGGATAACTTAAGAGGAGCAAGATAATCTGGGAAAATTGTGACTACGTCTAATTTCATTTCATCTCCCCCGTGATTGTTGGAGGAATAACCACAATGCGCTTATTTTTTATATCAACTTCAGGCACTAATTGATGCACGAATGGAATAAGAGATTCACCTTCTTGAGTTTTAATGGCTAGCAAATCTTGTCCTGGAAGATTAATGACATCAGATACTTCGCCATATTCCTCCCCAGACTCTAAATAAGTCATACAACCAATCAACTGAAGAACATGATATTCATCGTCATCACCAGTTGATTCATTGATATCAACATCTGAATAAAGCATTTCGTTGCGTAACTCTTCGACTTGATTGCGAGTGGTTATGCCTTTAAATCCCAAGAGCAGAATTCCGTTATGGACACGTCCTGACACAATGGTGAGATCACCATGCTTATCTGTGTTTACGGTTGCACCAATTGCAAAGCGAATATCTGGATCATCGGTGCGAACTTCAATCGTCGCTTCACCAAGAATTCCGTGAGCGCGACCAATGCGGCCCACGAGTAAACGCATATGCGAAAGAGTTGTTAGCGTGCCTCGTCGGTCTCGATGAGATCGACGCGCACTGTACGACCTGCAATTGCACTTACGACTGTGCG
>JBEAYI010000096.1:0-5487 GCA_041159375.1 Actinomycetota bacterium | reverse complement strand
GACATCACAATGCCAGATGGTTCGCCATCGCCTGCAGATCCACGAAATGTTCTACGTCGCACATTAAATAAAGCAGCGCAGATGGGTTACACCTGTTACACGCACCCAGAAATTGAATTCTTCTTATTTAAATCACGTCCTGAAAAAGGCGAGGCACCAGTGCCCGTAGATCAAGGCGGATACTTCGATCACACTCCAGCAGTTGTTGGTCATGACTTTAGACGCCAAGCAATTACGTTGCTTGAAGCAATGGGAATCTCCGTCGAATTTAGTCACCATGAAGGCGGACCAGGACAGCAAGAGATTGATTTACGCGATGCCGATGCGTTAAGCACTGCAGATAACATCATGACATTTCGCCACGTCATTAAAGAGGTTGCACTCGATCAAGGCTTCTATGCATCCTTTATGCCAAAGCCATTTACTGATCATCCTGGCAGCGGAATGCACACACACGTTTCACTCTTTAAAGGCGAAGAGAATGCTTTCTATGATCCAAAAGCAGAGTTTAATTTATCGAAAATTGGTCGATCATTTATTGCTGGCATCTTGACTCATGCTGCAGAAATAACTGCTGTTACAAATCAATGGGTTAATTCATACAAACGGTTACATGGCGGCGGAGAAGCACCAGCACTGGTTAACTGGGGACCTAGTGATCGCGGGGCATTAGTGCGTTTGCCGATGTATAAGCCAGGAAAAGAGAACTCCACACGCATCGAATTTAGATCACCAGATTCTGCGTGCAATCCATATCTGGCGTATGCAGTAATGATTGCAGCAGGACTTAAGGGAATTGAAAAGAATTACGAACTATCTGCATCAAATGATTTGCAGACACTGCCAACTAATCTCAACGAAGCTATTTTGGCGATGGAGAAGAGCGAACTCGTTCGAGAGACATTGGGTGAGCACGTCTTCGAATATGTGTTGCGCAATAAGCGTGCTGAGTGGCAGGACTATCGCCGCCAGGTAAGTGCCTACGAATTAGATAGATATATCCCAGTTCTTTAGTAGGTGTTGGGATAAATTTGTCTCATGAGCAAAGAGATCACATCAGCAGGTTTACGTCGCACCAATATCATCGCCGGTATTTTCCACTTACTGCAGATGGCTGCAGTTCTGGCCCTCAGCAGCGATTTCTCACTACCAATTACTGCGACATACATGTCTGGTCCTCCAGGAACAACGTATGCAGATCCAGTTGTTCTCTTTAACACTCCAATCGGTTTAACAGTTGCAATCTTCTTGGGACTCTCAGCACTTGCCCACTTCATCGTTGCAAGTCCACAATTTTTTCCACGATATTCAGCAGGTTTAGCTCAGAAGCGAAATTATTTCCGCTGGGTTGAATATTCAATTAGTTCATCAGTAATGATTGTGCTTATTGCACAAGTAACTGGTGTTGCCGAGATTACAGCGATCATCTCAATCTTCGGCGTCAATGCCTCAATGATTTTGTTCGGCTGGCTTCAAGAGAAGTACGAACAACCAGGCAATGGGGGATGGCTTCCATTTATCTTTGGTTGCATCACCGGAATCGTTCCTTGGATTGCGCTGCTCTTTTATGTATTCGGTATTGGTGGCGCCGGTGAAACTAAGGCCCCAACATTTGTTTACATCATCGTCTTAACAATTTTCTTATTCTTTAACTCATTCGCACTCGTGCAATGGTTGCAGTACAAGAAGGTTGGAAAGTGGTCTGATTACATGCGTGGAGAGCGCACATACATCACACTCTCACTCGTTGCTAAATCAGCACTTGCTTGGCAAATATTTGCCAACACCCTTATTCCGTAAGGGACGCTTGATGCTCCTTGTCGTGATCTAAAATCACTTGGAGCATTGATTCAATAGTTATAGAACCAAAGGTGCGATGTTGCGCTGCGGCAGCGCGATCTTGCACGCTGAGGTTTGTTAAATAAGAAACCATACTTTCTCTGCTTGCAAGTAATTTAGTACGTGCTTCTTCAAAACTTTGTTGTGCGTATTTTTCTGCAGTTATCACTGCATCTGGTTCCCACCATTGAAATTTTGGAATTGGCGCTGCAGATATTTGTGCCTGTCTCATTAATTCAAAACGTGCCATCCAAACTTCTTTATCAACATCGACTAGGTGTCCCAAGATAATTGCCGGCGTCCAATCAGTGCCATTGAATTGATCGCTAAGTCCTGATTTTTCTGCAACGCCGCAAATTTCATTGGCGGAGTCAATGAGTGCGATGAGTTGTGATTCAAAGTTGGCCATACGCGTGAGTTTAGAACTTTACTTGCTTGAAAACATGCGCTGGGGTTACCATTTACACATGAGTTACCATTTACACATGACACTTCGCAGCCTCCTCCTTAGCTGCCGTGGCGGGGCCAAATAATCGGTCCCCTCGCCGCGGGGTTTGTCGTACCGGTTAAACCAGACAAATCCCGTAACTAATAAGGAGTTTTAACATGAATTTCCCAGAACAGAAACCATCATCGATGCGTGCGCATCGATACTCTTCATTTATTCCTGTAGATCTTCACGATCGCACGTGGCCTGATAAGAAAATGACAAAGGCGCCAAAGTGGTCTTCCGTTGACCTTCGAGATGGCAACCAAGCGCTCATTGATCCAATGGATACACCGCGCAAACTAGCGATGTTTAATCTTTTGGTCGCAATGGGTTACAAAGAAATTGAAGTTGGTTTTCCAAGTGCAAGCCAAACAGATTTTGATTTTGTACGAAAGATTATTGAGGAGGGCTTAATTCCTGATGATGTCATCATTCAAGTTCTGACTCAGGCACGCCAACCGCTGATTGAACGCACATTCGAATCTATTAAGGGTGCAAAGCAAGCAATAGTTCACCTTTACAACTCCACTTCTACATTGCAGCGTCGAGTTGTATTTGGCCTTGATAAAGAGGGCATCAAAAAGATTGCAACAGATGGCGCACAAATGTGTCTTGACCTTGTTAAAACTGTTCCTGAGACCAAGGTTTCTTTTGAGTATTCACCAGAGTCATACACCGGCACAGAATTAGAGTTTGCAGTCGAAGTCTGTAACGCTGTTAATGATGTCTGGAAGCCAACGCCGCAGTGGAAGACAATCATGAATCTTCCCGCAACTGTTGAGATGGCTACACCAAATATTTATGCGGACTCCATTGAGTGGATGTGCCGTAATTTAAATAATCGTGAAAACGTAATTGTCTCGCTGCACCCACACAACGACCGCGGTACCGGAGTTGCTGCTGCTGAACTTGGTTACTTAGCTGGCGCTGATCGCATCGAAGGAACGCTCTTTGGAAATGGTGAACGCACAGGAAATGTTTGTCTTGTAACACTCGGTCTTAACTTGGTAAGCCACGGAATTGATCCAATGATTGATTTCACAAACATCGATGAAGTTCGTCGCACAGTTGAATACGCAAACCAACTACGTGTTCCTGAGCGCCATCCATACGGCGGCGACCTTGTATTTACTGCCTTCTCTGGCTCACACCAAGATGCAATTAAAAAAGGTTTCGAACATCTAGAGCGGGACGCGAAGGCTGCAGGAAAGCACGTTGATGAATTCACATGGGCAGTTCCTTATTTGCCAATTGATCCAAAAGATATTGGTCGCTCGTACGAAGCCGTGATTCGCGTGAATTCGCAATCAGGCAAGGGTGGCGTCGCATACATGATGAAAAACGAACATCATCTAGATCTTCCACGCCGTTTGCAGATCGAATTTAGTCGAGTTGTTCAAGCCATGACAGATGAACAAGGCGGAGAAGTTTCATCTAACCAACTCTGGAATGTCTTTGAAGATGAATACTTGCCAACTCAAGATGCACCATGGGGTCGCTTTAGATTAAAGGGACTTTCGCAGACATCTGTGCTCGATGAGGATGTAAATCTTGAGGTAACTCTTCTTGATCGTGGAGATGCCAAGAAGTTAGCTGGCACCGGAAACGGACCGATTGCAGCATTTTGTAACATCTTGCAGGCATACGGTGTGGATGTGAAAGTTTTGGATTATTTCGAGCACGCTTTATCTGCAGGTGGGGATGCTTCGGCTGCTGCCTATCTTGAATGCTCGATTAATGGCGAAACCTTCTGGGGTGTTGGAATCGATCCAAACACCACAACGGCATCATTAAAGGCCGTCGTGTCTGCAATAAATCGCGCAATTAGATAGTTGCCACCAGTACCTTTGCCTGCATGAGCCTGTACCGCGATGAAGCAATCATCTTGCGCACGCAGAAATTAGGCGAAGCAGATCGCATCATCACCATGCTTACTCGCGAACACGGACGTGTGCGTGGCGTCGCCAAAGGTGTTCGTCGCACTATGTCTAAATTCGGTGCGCGCCTCGAACCAGGCAGCCACGTTGATATTCAGATGCACATCGGAAAAACTTTTGACACAGTCACACAAGTTGAAGCGTTAAGAAATTACGGCGAAGCAATCACAGATGATTATCAGCGCTGGACAATTGCCTCAGCGATATTAGAAACATCTGAAAGATTTACGGCACAAGAGCGCGAACCTGCAGTACAAGAGTTTCACTTAGTTGTGGGCGCAATGAAAGCACTCTGTGATGATCGCTATGACCCAGCACTTGTATTAGATGCGTTTCTATTGCGCTCACTCGCACTCGGCGGATATGCGCCATCGATGACTGATTGTTCTCGTTGTGGAACACCAGGACCGCACAGATACTTTTCACTTGTAGGTGGCGGATCTGTCTGCCTTGAGTGTCGACCATCTGCATGTGCAACTCCACAACCAGAGACTCTTGAACTCATGGCAGCTTTATTAAGCAGTGATTGGGAGAGTGCTAATAAGAGCGAAGGAAAAAATCGTCGCGAGGCTAGTGGATTAATCGCTGCATATTTACAATGGCACCTTGAACGCGGATTGCGTTCATTACCTATTGTGGAGCGCGTATGAATATTCCAGAGCACGTTGCAATCGTTATGGATGGCAATGGGCGTTGGGCAAAAGAACGCGGATTGCCACGAACAAAAGGTCATGAAGCAGGCGAAGCAGCGCTCTTTGATGTCGTGCAAGGAGCCATCGAATTTGGTGTTAAAGAAATTAGCGCATACGCATTTTCAACAGAGAATTGGCGTAGATCGCCTGATGAAGTGAAATTTCTTATGGGATTTAATCGCGATGTTATTCGTCGTCGTCGTGATGAGATGAATGCGATGGGAGTTCGAATTCGTTGGGTTGGACGACCTAAACGGTTGTGGGCAAGTGTTATTTCAGAGTTAGAAGAAGCAGAAGAGCTGACGAAAAAGAATAAAGTCTTAACTCTTAATATGTGCGTAAATTACGGAGGTCGCTCCGAGATTGTTGATGCAGCAACAGAGCTAGCCCGCGATGTGAAGCGCGGCAAGATTAAAGCGGATGCAATAACCGAGAAGACCTTTGCAAAGTATTTAGATTCACCGACTATGCGAGATGTGGATTTGTTCCTGCGTTCATCAGGGGAGCAACGCACCAGCAACTTCTTGCC
>JBEAYI010000015.1:0-21742 GCA_041159375.1 Actinomycetota bacterium | reverse complement strand
CCAATGGCGCCAGCGATTGCAGCGCATCGAAACGATAGCGCTCTAGCAATATTTAATAAGACCCGCGATTTTTTCAAACCCCACGCAATTGAATGCGTATCGCACTTAACAAAAGGCGATGGGCCAGGATCAATTACACATGCAGGGCGCTCGCTGATTTTTGCTCGGGATCACGATATTGATGCAGTCATTACAAATGCTGTGCGAATGCGTGGGCCAGAAGATGGACCAGTTGCAGATATTTTAGATTGCGCTCGCCAATTAGTTCCGCTTCATCCGCGTCACATCGGACGCACCAACGCTGAGGCCTATCTCAAATCAACACCTGCAATGCATGCGCTAGCTGATGAGATTGCACGTGCAGGTGGCGAACGCAATGCACGCACACTTCTTTCTACTACTCGCGCATGGGCAGAACAAACATTGTTATCGCCTACAAGAGATATTGGTCTTGGTTCAATTCATCTGCCTGAAGCACATGTTGTTGGCGCCGAAAATGCACAACAGATGCGTGCGCTATTGCGCCAACGATCAGAGGCGAAAATTAATTGGAGATACAGCGGCGCGCAAGCAGTGAAAAGTGCGCGCGAAAGACTCGATGACGAACTAGCAACTGTTGCAACTCTTGGTTACGAGTCATATTTTCTTACCGTTGCCGACATTGCAGATATGGCGCGCGAACGCGGTATTCGCGTTTCAGCCCGTGGTTCTGGCGCTGGTTCTTTGATCTGTCACTTGCTTGGTATTTCAGGAGTTGATCCGATGGCACACGGATTACTGATGGAGCGCTTTTGCTCGCCACTTCGTCGCGCTCTGCCCGATATTGATATTGATGTTGAGTCGCATCGGCGCTTAGAAATTTATGATCTTGTCTTTAAAAAATATGGTGATCCGCGGTGGGACATTCCCGGAAACCAATCACGATGTGCAACTGTTGCAAGCTTTGATACGTATCGAACCCGACAGAGCATTCGAGATGCAGGAGCAGCTTTAGGTTTACCAGCGGCTGAAATCAATCTGATTGCTAAATCACCATATGGCTTGCGTGAGAAAAACGTGAAGACTCCATTAGCGAAGATGGTCATCACAATGGCGCGACGTCTAGAAGGCTTACCGCGCCACCTTTCGATGCACCCGTGCGCAATCGTTTTATCTGATGGGGGATTACTCGATCGCGTGCCGCTGCAACGTAACGCCAGCGGCTATCCGATGGTCGAATTTGATAAAGATGACGTCGAAGATATTGGCTTACTTAAATTAGACATCCTTGGCGTGCGGATGCAATCAAGCATTTCTTATGCACTTAACGAAATCTCTCGTGTGCACAAAGAAGAGATAGATATCGATGCGATTGCACTTGATGATCCGCATACATACGAACTCATTCAATCCACAAAAACAATTGGAATCTTCCAGATTGAAAGCCCCGGGCAACGCGAACTCGTTGGCAAGTTAGAGCCACAGACCTTTACCGATTTAATTATTGATATTTCACTCTTTCGTCCTGGCCCAGTAAAGAGTGACATGATTTCGCCTTTTCTGAAATCACGACATGGGTGGAGTGCACGCAAAATCATTCATCCTGATCTCTATGAGATATTGCGCGACACCGAAGGCGTCGTTGTTTTTCACGAACAAGTTATCTCCATCATTGCAACGATGACACATTGTTCGCTGGCACACGCCGATGAAATGCGTCGCGCGTTAGGAGATCGGCAAGGCCAGCAACGAGTCTGCGATTGGTTTTATCCAGCAGCAACTGAACATGGTTATTCGCTCGAAGTAATTAATGAAGTCTGGGAAGTCCTGCGCGCATTTGCATCCTTTGGTTTCTGCAAGGCGCACGCAGCAGCCTTTGCATTTCCAACGTATCAATCAGCATGGCTTAAGACGCATTACCCTGCAGCATTCTTAGCCGGCGTTCTCACGCACGATCCCGGCATGTATCCCAAGCGATTAATTCTGGATGAAGTACGCCAGATGGGCATTCCAATCGCGCCCCTTGATGTTAATTTTTCTGATCAGAGCTATCGCGTTGAAATTAGTGAAGATGGCACGCAGAGCATCCGTATTGCGTTATCGACTATTAATGGAATCAGTACGGAGGAGATTCAAAACATTATTGCTGCTAGACCATATAAGGATTTAGCGGATTTTTATTATCGAAGCGGTACATCCCAACCCATCATTGAATCCTTGATTCTCACCGGCGCATTCGATCGATTACATGGCATTGTTAAAGGTGGCCCACTTAATCGTCGAGATTTATTGCTGCACCTTTCTGATCTCATAAAGGGTCCAACAATGTCTAGTGCCCTGCGTTCGCAAATGACTTTAGGTTTTGATGCCCCTGCACTCGAATCAAGTGGCCTGCCAGATTTAGTGAGCAGCGAAATAGTTGCCCACGAAGTGCAACGACTCGGTATGGACATCACTCACCATATGCTCGAGTTCTATTCGCACTTTCTTAATTCAATCGGTGCCATTAAATCCTCCGATCTTCTTTCGGTGCGATCCGCATCTACTGTCTTAGTCGCTGGAGTGCGTGTATCTATTCAAACTCCACCAGTGCGCTCTGGAAAGCGGGTCATCTTTCTTACCCTCAACGATGGACATGGCTGCAGCGATGCAACTTTCTTTAGCGATATTGCCACCGAATATCTTTCAACGATCTATACATCCGAACTCGTTCTACTGCGTGGTGTTACCAGACGAACCGGTGCGCGTGGAATCTCAATTAGAGCAACAGGGATATGGGACTTGCGCGCCGCTTACGAAAAGTGGAACTCACAGAGAAGTACGCTGGCGATATGAGCACCCACGCAACGATTGTTCACGTGGATATGGATGCGTTTTATGCATCTGTCGCAGAACGTGATGATCCGTCACTGCGCGGAAAAGCTCTCGTTGTTGGCGCAGGTGCACGCGGTGTAGTGCTCTCTGCAAACTATGAAGCACGCAAATTCGGAATACGCGCAGCAATGCCAGTTGGTCGTGCACAGCGAATGGCTCCACATGCAATCTTCGTGCCACCAAATCACGCACGGTATTCAGAAGTATCAGATGCCATCATGAAAATATTTGCTGATTTCACACCACTTGTAGAACCACTCTCACTTGATGAAGCATTCTTAGATGTAACTGGTGCAAGACGCTTGCTGGGTACAGGACGCGAAATCGGAACAGAAATTAGACGTCGTGTATTTGAACAAGAAGGCATCACATGTTCAGTCGGAATCGCACCATCTAAGTTCATTGCAAAATTAGCGTCCGGACACTGCAAACCAAATGGCTTATTAGAAATCGCACCCGATCGAATCCTTACTTTCTTGCATCCACTGCCAGTATCTGCACTGTGGGGAGTAGGGCCAAAAACAGCTGAATCACTTGAACAATTAGGGCTTCGCACCGTCGAAGATGTTGCAAACTTGCCACGTGCAACTCTGATTCGCGCAATCGGTCAAGCAGCTGGTGAAACTTTGCACGAACTTGCATGGGGTCGCGATTACAGAGATGTCATTCCAGAAGATGTTGATAAGAGCATTAGTGCTGCTGAAACATTTGCACAGGATTTAGATAACCCTGAAGAAATCTTGCAAGAGTTTTTACGATTAACTCAGAAAGCAACTGCGCGATTGCGAGATAAAGAGTTATTTGCGAAGACAATTTCCATAAAGGTGCGCTTCGCAGATTTCACAACAATTAACCGTTCCAAGACTCTGCCACTTGCAACAGATAGCGCACATGAAACATACGAAGTTGTAAAAGATTTATACAGAGCACTTCGAATCGAACGTGCACGTCTTCGTTTAGTCGGTGTCAGTCTTGAAAATCTGGTTAGTGCAGCTCCTGAACAGATGGTTTTAGGCGCCCGAGATAAAGGGTGGCGAGATGCCGAGCGCGCTATTGACCGTGCCCGCGCCAGATTTGGGCGCTCCAGTGTGCGTCCAGGGCGCTTAGTTGAGCCCACCTCCGAAGACGAGTAGCCCGCTAGCAAAAGTTGTTCTATTGTTGGTCTGTGCCACTTTCCGATCGCGAACGCAAGCTATTAGCCGAGATGGAGCAAGCTCTATCGGCTGATGACCCACGCCTGTCTTCAACTCTGACTGGCAACCGCACATTTCCTGGTCGCGGGCGCGTATTAACTGGCATTGGCGCACTTCTCTCCGGTCTTGCAATTATTTTGGGCGGCCTTATCTCTCAGACCGTTCCAGTTGGAATCTTCGGATTCTTGATCGCCTTGACTGGCTTGTTCACCGCGCTCTCTGCTCTAAGCGCCCTGGGCAAAGGTCCTCGCATGGCGAAGGAAAAGAAGGGTTCAGGGCTTCGCTCTCGACTAGAACAACGCTGGGATGAGCGCAATTTCGATAATTAATCGCTGAATTTCGCACCGCAGACGCCCTCCGATTCGGAGGGCTTTTTTTATGCCCAAAAGCCATGGCGCAGTGGGGAGCGGTGGGGATATTTGTGGGGAAAGGTGGTTGAAAATGGAGAAAAAGGGAGTAAAGTGGGGAATGAGGGTTTTTACACGCTCAGATTGTGCAAGCAATTAGGACACCTTGGGGAAGGGGGTCAGTACCGATGTTTTTGGGTACCCATGAACCCCGTCTTGATGAAAAAGGCCGCCTCATACTTCCCGCGAAATTTCGCGATGAGTTATCTCCTGGATTAGTTATCACCAAGGGACAAGAACGTTGTCTCTATGTTTTTCCAGCAGCAGAATTCGCGCACATCACTGAAACGCTGCGACAAGCACCAGTTACTGCAAAAGCTGCACGTGATTACTCACGTGTGATGTTTGCAGGTGCGCACGATGAAATTCCTGATCGTCAAGGTCGTATAACAATTCCGCAAAGTTTGCGCACGTATGCAGCACTTGAAAAAGAGTGCGTTGTTATCGGTGCAAACACACGCGTTGAAATTTGGGATTCAACTTCATGGAATCAATATCTAGCAGATCGTGAAAAGGGATTTGCTGATGTTTCTGAGGAGGTATTCCCAGGACTGTTCTAGTCCTTCATACATAACTCTCATTTGTGGCCACTGCCGACCCTACGACTGCGGCGCCCCTTCCCCGGCGCCGCATAAAACGATCCGTCGGCCGGCAGTGACCAGAGATGAGAGAAGCAGAAAAAACAAGACCGAACGATTGAGACCAAACTAGAGAAAGAAGGGGGAGAAGATGATTAACACGCAACATGTTTCTGTAATGCGCGATGAGTGTATTAATTTGCTTTCTCCCGCAATTTTATCTCATGCAAACCCAGTTGTTATTGATGCAACTCTTGGCTTAGGTGGACATACAGAGTCTTTGCTCAATAAATTCCCACAATTAGTTGTTATTGGAATCGACCGCGATATGCAGGCGATTGAAATAGCAAGTGAACGACTATCTCAATTCGGAGAGAGATTTATTTCGCACCACAGTGTTTTTGATCAGATTGCAAATGTGGCAAAGGGCCATGGGCACTCTCGAGTACAAGGAATTCTCTTTGACTTAGGTGTTTCTTCCCTTCAACTCGATGAAAGCGAACGTGGCTTCTCTTATGCCCATGACGCAGAACTTGATATGCGTATGGATAAGAGTCAAGGAAAAACTGCTGCAGATATTCTTAACTCCTACGCACCAGGTGAATTAGTTCGAATCCTTCGCACATATGGTGAAGAAAAATTTGCAACTCGCATCGTTGAATCAATCGTTAAAGAACGTGAAAAAGCTCCACTTCATTCAACTACTCATCTTGCAACGTTAGTTAAAAACGCCATTCCCGCAGCTACTCGTCGCACAGGTGGAAACCCAGCTAAACGAACCTTTCAAGCACTTCGTATTGAAACAAATGACGAACTAGGCGCTATTTCTCGCGCAATACCTCAAGCCCTTGAACTACTTGATGTGCATGCACGTCTTGTCGTGATGTCTTTTCAATCCCTTGAGGATCGAATCGTTAAGAACTACTTCCAAGAAGCAACAACTTCAGGAACGCCTCAAGGGTTGCCAGTTGAGATTGCAGAACTCGCTGCAAAATTCACCCTTGTATTTAACGGCAGCCAAAGCCCGAGTGAAAAAGAAGTTCAAGAAAATTCACGAGCAGCATCAGTTCGATTACGCGCAATCGAAAGGGTGGCGGCATAAATGGCAATGACAGCGCTAGCGCCTGCAATCACCAAGCGAACTTCTCGTGTTGCACAAAAATCCACTCGTGCGGCCCTGCGGATTGTCGCCGATGTGTCAGCGGGCAACCAGGCAACCAGCAGATCCTATGCACTCTTTATAACTGCAATCGGTGTTGTATTTTTGCTTGCATTGCTATTTATCAACACTTTGCTTGCGCAAGATGCGTTCGAATTATCAAAGTTACAGGCAGATTTAAAACTTTCAAGCGATCAATATGAAGCAGTGACTCGCGAAATTGAACGAATTTCATCACCGGCTGTACTTTCAGTAGAAGCGCAAAAATTAGGAATGAAGCCATCGCTGACTCCAACGTTTTTGAATTTGGATGTGCCGCGTGGGTAACTTCAACTTATCTAGAACGCGCATCGTTGTACTGACAATATTTTCACTCTTTTTTATGGTTCTCTTTGCAGGCAGACTGGTTCAAGTTCAAGTTATAAATGCGGGAGATTACAAGATCCGCGCAGTAGATGAGATGCAAAATACGCGTTCAATTCCAGCAAAACGCGGAGATATTACAGATATCAATGGTGTGACATTCGCTAGAAGCGTTTCCGCAATAAACATTGTGGTTGATCAAACGCAAATCTCAGATCCTGCGCGAGTTGCAGCTTTTGCAGCTCCAATTCTTCAAATGCCAGTTGCGGAAGTTCAAGAAGCAATAACAGGAAAACTTCGTTACAGCATGGTTTTACCTAATGCTCAGCCTGCAATTTGGCGCGCACTCATAGATGCAATGGCAACTCACAATGCCGCACTTGCTCCCCGTGAAATAGATCAACGAATAATTGGATTCTTTGCAGAGCGCGGTTACATTCGCGATTATCCATCTGGTTCTCTATTGGCATCTCTCATTGGATTTGTAAGAAATGATGGAGTTGGCGCTACAGGACTTGAGTCCAGCATGAACTCGATGATTGCGGGAAAACCAGGTAGATATTCATATGCAGCAGCAGCTGGAGCAGAAATTCCTGGATCGCAATCTGAAATTGTCTCTGCGCAAAAAGGTACAAGCGTTCGCTTAACTATTGACCGTGATGTTCAGTGGGTTGCATCCAAAGCCATTTCAGATGCGGTACGTAAGTCACGTGCAGTAAGTGGCACTGTAATTGTCATGGACCCAAAGACAGGACACATTCTGGCGCACGCAACTGCACCAACTTTTGATCCGAATAACACAAAAAATGTCACTCTTGATTTAATGCGCAACCCTTCTGTCCAAGAAGTTTATGAGCCTGGATCTACTGGAAAAGTTATGACTCTGGCTGCGGCCCTTGAAGAGAAAAAAATTACACCTACAACAGTCTTTACTGTTCCGTATGCTCTCAAGCGCAGTGATGCTGTTTTTCGTGATCATGAGCCTCATCCAGTTCAGCGTTTAACTTCAACTGGAATTCTCGCGGTTTCAAGCAATACGGGCTCCATCAAGATTGGTGAAATGTTGAGCAATGACACTCTTCATAGTTATCTCAGCAAATTTGGCATTGGAAAATCAACGGGTTCGGGCTTACCTGGTGAATCAGCTGGCATCTTCCATCCTGTAAAGAGTTGGTCCGGAACATCCGCCCCAACAATTGCATTTGGTCATGGATATTCAGTAACAGCGATGCAAGCCACAAGCGTCTTTGCAACTATTGCCAATAATGGAATTCGTGTTTCTCCAACAGTGATTGCAGGAACAAGTGATGCATCTGGAAACTTCACTCCCGCGCAATCTCGCACATCAGAAAAAGTTTTAAGTGCAGAAACCGCAGCACAGGTTCGTTTAATGATGGAGAGTGTTGTTTCTGCTAGCGGAACGGCTCCAAGTGCTGCTATCCCTGGATATCGAGTAGCAGGTAAAACAGGAACTGCTGAGCGCTATAACGATAGCTGTAAGTGCTACAGCGGTTACACAGCTTCCTTTATTGGTTTTGCTCCAGCAGATAAACCTGCATACGTCATCAGCGTAACGATACAAAACCCACAAGGAATGCACTGGGGCGGTGCACTAGGCGGACCGGTATTTAAAGAAGTGATGTCATTTGTTTTGCAATCGCGACATATCTCGCCAACTAACACAGAGATTAAGCCAGTGGCACTCAACGAAGCAGTACTTAAAAAGAACACCAAATTTGTATCGAAGGCTTCAGGACGATGATTCGCCCACTGACGCAAAGCCAAAGATCTCTCTCATCAATTGCATCAACTATCAATGCCAAATCAGAGTTATCAGTATCTGATTTAGAAAAAATCGCAGTTACAGGAATCGCAAGTTCAAGTTCAGATGTCGAACCGGGAGACCTTTTCTGCGCTTTTGCTGGTGCAAAAGTTCACGGTGCTACTTTTGCAAAGGATGCGATCAAATCTGGCGCCGTTGCAATTCTTACTGATGCAGAGGGAGCAAAGTTAATTAAAGGGCTTCCCGTATTAGTAGTGACTGAACCTCGCAAGAGGGCTGCGATTCTCACCTCTTGGTTTTACGGCGAACCAATGCGCGATCTATTTAGCATCGGAATTACGGGGACTAACGGCAAAACAACTGTTAGCACTCTGTGTCATCAAATTTTTCAAAGTGCAGGGCAAGAAACTGGATTAATAGGAACCGTTGAAACTCGCATCGGAAACGAAGTTCTTGCAAGTACACGGACAACTCCAGAGGCTGCAGAACTGCAAGCACTAGTTGCAACAATGCGTGAGCGCCATTGCCGAAATTTGGTTATGGAAGTCTCGAGCCACGCAATTGCACTCGAGCGCATTCGTGGAAGTTACTTTGCAGCCGTTGGCTTCACCAACTTATCTCAAGACCATTTAGATTTTCATCCAAGTATGGAAGATTACTTCGCAACTAAATCCAGACTATTTACATATGAATATGCTGATCAGGCTTTTATTAACATTGATGACTCTTATGGTCAGATCCTGGCGGAAAAAACAGAGTTGCCGGTTCAGTCACTCTCGCGTTTTAATGAAAATGCAACGTGGCATTACACGCGAATCGAAGAAGGCATCGCGTACAGCGATATTTCAATTCGAGGTGTTGGGGGAGTTCTAATCGATAGTCGAACAACTCTTCGAGGTGGCTTTAATTTTGATAACTTATTAATGGCTGTAGCAATCTGCGTCGAATCAGGTATTGATCCAATGGATATTCAAACTTTGATTCCGCATTTGGTCGGGGCAGTTGGAAGACTTGAACCTGTAAATCTTGGACAAAATTTCACTGCGCTAGTTGATTATGCACATAGCCCAGATGCAGTTGCTCGCGTACTCGCTGCAGCTCGCGAGATGACTGATAAGAGAGTCATTGGAGTGCTGGGTTGTGGTGGCGATCGTGATAATTCAAAACGAAGCATCATGGGTCAGGAGTTATCGCTACGTAGCGATGTGGCTATCTATACAAGCGATAACCCTCGCTCAGAAAACCCGCAAGTAATTCTTGAACAGATGACACAAGGATTAAAAATTTCCGAACCCAGCGCTATTGTGCTAGATCGCACAGAGGCAATTAAATTAGCTGTGAATCTTGCGCAGCCTGGCGATGTCGTAATTGTTTTAGGTAAGGGGCACGAACGAGGTCAAGAAATTGCGGGAGTAGTACATCCATTTGATGATCGTCTGGTTCTTGCACACGCCATTGAGGCTAAAAAATGATTCCATTGACACTCGAAAAGATTGCAACCATCGTGGGTGGCAAAGTGTATGGGGATAAAACACAAGTTATTACTTGATTCACGTGCTGCAGTTAATGGCTCTCTCTTTTTAGCTTTAGTTGGAGATAACTCTGATGGACATGATTTTGTTTCAGATGCAAAAGCCCATGGTGCTGCGGGCTTTCTGACGACCAAAGAAGTTAAAGGCGATGGCGTAGTTGTTACAGATGTACTTAAAGCCGTGCGCACTCTGGCTGCTTATGTACGTAAAGAGTTACCAAATCTGACAGTTATCGGCATTACGGGCTCTAGCGGAAAAACCACTACGAAAGATTTGTTGGCATCCATACTTTCCAGTCGTGCCAACTGCGTTTCAACTAAGGCATCCTTTAACAACGAGCTTGGCGCCCCAATAACTCTGCTCGAATGTGATGCAGATACTAAATTCTGTATTTTAGAAATGGGCGCACGCCACCAAGGCGACATTGCCGCTCTATGCGAAATGGCACAACCCCATGTTGGTGTTGTACTTCGCGTCGGAACAGCGCATCTTGGCGAATTTGGAAGTGTTGAAAAGATCGCACAAACTAAAGGCGAACTTATTGAATCTCTTAATCCAGATGCAATTGCCGTTCTTGGAACCTATGACCCGCATACAAAGGCGATGAAGTCATTGCATGCAGGCAGAACAATCTATTTCGGTGAGGGTTCTCAAGATGACGTGAGAGCTGCTGACATAGAAATGCGTGAAGCACGTCCGCACTTTGATCTTGTTACACCTGCAGGTCGCGACGCAGTTGGAATGCGACTGATCGGTGCTCATCAAATATCAAATGCTTTAGCCGCAGCAGCAGTCTGTACTGCACTTGAAATTCCGATTGAAGTAATTGCAAGCGGCTTGTCTACTGCTGATTTAGCGAGCAAGTGGCGCATGCAGATTAATGATGTTGAAGATCTTTTGATTATCAATGACTCCTATAACGCAAACCCAGAGTCAATGAATGCTGCGCTGGATTCAATGCTTTTGTTTGCACAGGAACGCGGTGGCGCATCGTGGGCATTCCTCGGCCAAATGCACGAACTTGGTACAGAAAGCAATGCGTTGCACGCAAGCGTTGCAGCACACGCACACAAGCTAGGTATTGATCATCTAGTCAGTATCGGAACACGAGCATTTGCTGAAGGTATTCCAGCGCAAAGCTCTACTACGCTTCACTATTGCGAAGATATCCCGCAAGCGCTCTCTCTCGTGTCACATTTTGCACAGGGAGATGTTGTACTTGTAAAAGCTTCACGTTCAGAGCACTTTGAAACGCTGAGCCAGGGGATAGAAGATTTATGGAAAGAGATACGAAGAGAGGATAAGAAGTGAGAGTAATTCTTATCGCAGGAGCAATGGCGCTTCTTTTTTCACTCTTCGGGACCCCACTTCTTATTCGTTTCCTCGCTAAGCGCGGATTTGGACAGGTTATTAGAGACGATGGTCCAACTTCGCACCATACAAAGCGAGGCACACCAACAATGGGCGGCATCGTCATCATTGTTGCCACTGTATTTGCGTACACAATTGCACATCTTTTCTCTGGGCGCCCACCAACAATTTCTGCGCTCTTAGTTATTGGTTTAGTGATCGCGTTAGGTTTGATTGGTTTCTTAGATGATTACCTGAAGATTTCTCGCAAACAATCCTTGGGTTTAACAGGAAAACAAAAGCTCATTTCTCAGGGATTTGTAGCCGCACTCTTTGGTTATTTAGGAATCCAATTCGCAGATTTAGGCGGCCTTACTCCTATTTCACAGAATTTATCTACAGTGCGCGAAACTTCGATCGTTCTTGGACCAATCCTTGTTGTTATCTGGATTGCGCTCATGGTTGTTGCTACAAGTAATGGCGTTAATCTCACAGATGGATTAGATGGACTTGCAAGCGGTGCTTCTGTAATGACCTTCTTAGCTTTTGTGCTCATCGGAGTATGGGAGTTTGGACAGAGCTGCGCACTTGTTACAACTGCTAACTGTTACGCAGTCAGAGATCCACTCGATCTTGCTGTGCTTGCTGCCGCTTTCGCTGGTTCGTGTACAGGATTTTTATGGTGGAACGCATCGCCTGCAAAGATATTTATGGGCGATACAGGTTCACTTGCACTTGGTGGAGCACTCGCTGGTTTAGCGGCCACATTGCGAGTTGAGTTATTACTTATTCCACTAGGTGGACTCTTCGTGATCATCACGCTTTCAGTGATTATTCAAACGCTGTACTTCAAGATTTCTGGCGGCAAGCGGGTATTTAAGATGGCTCCTCTGCAGCATCATTTTGAATTAATGGGCTGGGGAGAAGTCACGATTGTTATTCGCTTTTGGATTATTGCCGGGCTGAGCGTTGCCCTTGGTTTAGGACTCTTTTATGCGCAATGGGTAAGCGCGTAAGAAGTTTTATATGCCACTTAATTTCTCAAAGAGTCGGATCCTAATTTTAGGTGCAGGGGTAACTGGAAGCGCTTTGGCTCAATCACTTACACGACGTGGAGCGGTTGTGGCGATTGCAGATGACAAACAAATTAAAGATTCCCTATTTGATACTTTTTTATCCGATGATATTGATGTGCATGAGTGGGAAAGCGTGATTGTTTCTCCAGGCTGGAAACCTTCACACCCACTGATTCAAAAATTCATTGCTGCGGGAACACCTTTAACAAATGAAATTGATTTGGCATGGCAAATTAAGCAAGAAGAAGTTCCACATCAACGTTGGTTTGCGATAACTGGAACAAATGGAAAAACAACTACTGTTGAAATGACTGCAGCAGCTATGCGTGCAGGCGGTTTGCATGCGATTGCTTGCGGCAACGTCGGAGACACAGTTATTGATGCGGTGGAGAGCAAGGATAAGTTTGATGTTTTAGTCCTTGAGCTCTCATCCTTTCAAATCCACTGGATGCAATCTGCCCAATTCAATGCCAGCGCGATACTCAATATTGCAGATGATCACACAGATTGGCACGGAACATTTGAAGAGTATGCCCGAACAAAAATTTCATTATAGGACTCAAGTTCAACAGGAATCCTCAATGCTGATGATGGAGAAGTTGTTAAGAGATGTTCAGCATGGAAAGGTAGAAAAGTTTTCTTCTCACTCGATACTCCAGGACCTGGAGAAATTGGCGTTGTCGAGGAGTTATTAATTGACCGAGCATTCGTTGCAGATCCACAAGAAGCAGCGATGATCTGTGAGTTAACCGAGATTAAACCTACGGTTCCACATAATGTTTCCAATGCTTTAGCAGCTGCAGGACTTGCACGGGCTGCCGGTATTGATCACGAACACATTAGAAGCGCACTTGCTTCATTTACTCCAGGGCGTCATCGAATTGAAGAAGTACTTACCCATGCAGGTGTCACATGGATTGATGATTCTAAAGCGACAAATCCGCACGCAGCTGCTGCCTCAATCATGTCTGCACTCTCTGTTGTGTGGATTGCTGGCGGTCTAGCAAAAGGTGCGCGAATGGATGAACTAATTCAACGTTGCAGCAAGCGAATTAAAGCAGCCATCTTGATTGGCGAAGATAGAGAACTTATTGCTGAGGCGATTCGTGAAAAAGCTCCGCACATCGCACTTGTACAAATAGATACACCTTCGAGTTATCACATTGGTTCTGCAGATAACTCACTCATGGAAGATGTTGTTGAAGCTGCGCGTGGGTTTGCAGTTGATGGCGACACCGTGCTGTTAGCGCCGGCTTGTGCATCGATGGATCAATTTACAAACTACGCCGACCGCGGAGATCGCTTTGCTCAGGCAGTGAAAAAGGTGATTGCCGGTGAGTGAGACAACACAGAAGTTCTTGGCAAGACCTTCAAGTTCGTACAAAATATTAATGTGGTCAACGCTGGCGCTGAGCATTCTCGGCGCCGTTATGGTTTTCTCTGCTTCTTCAATTTACTCTCTTGAAAATAAAGGAAATTCATTCTCAGTTATTGGACGACAGCTCTTCTTTCTTATCCTCTCTCTTCCACTTGGCTATCTTGCATCACGACAAAATCTAGATCGCTGGAAGAATTTGGCGCGTTTTGGATTCCTCATCTCAGCAATACTTTTGATTATTGTTGCGATTCCAGGTGTGGGAAAGAGCGTCAACGGAAACCAAAATTGGATCAGCCTTGGTTTTGTAGATATTCAGCCGAGTGAAATTGTAAAGATGCTCATGATTTTATGGGCGGCGCATATGTTGGCCACACGTGAGCACGCGGGACGTCACAATACGAATGTTCTAGCACTGATTACACCTGGGTTTGTATTAGTGATGGGTTTAATCATGCTTGGAAGAGATCTAGGAACCACCGCAGTATTTGCTGCAATCTTGGCTGGATTGCTCTGGGTTTCTGGCGTTTCAGGAAAAATATTTGGCGGCGTTATCGCAACCGTTTTCTCACTGATTGCTATAGCAATTGCAACTGCGCCCTACCGCGCACAGAGATTCTTAGTTGTTTTAGATCCCTTTGCACCTGAAGATTACAAAAATGCAGGATGGCAACCAGCTCACAGTTTGTTGGGACTTGCTAGCGGTGGAGTTTTCGGAGTTGGACTCGGAGCAAGTCGACAGAAGTGGGGAAACTTAGCCGAAGCGCATACAGACTTTATTTTTTCCGTCATTGGTGAAGAGCTAGGTTTATTTGGAACACTCATTGTTTTATTGCTTTTTAGTGCTCTTATTTTTTCAATATTTAGAATTGCGCTCCGTGCGAAAGATCCGATGTCAAAGTATGCATGCGCGGGTATTGGTGCATGGATTGCCTTTCAAACTATCTTAAACATTGGTTCAGCCACTTCAATGATTCCAGTGGTTGGTGTAACACTTCCATTGGTGTCATATGGAGGCTCATCTCTGGTGGCGACTTACATTGCGTTAGGTTTTGTTTTAGGGGCCGCACGCCGCGATCCTGCTGCAATGGCAGATTTGGATAAGAAGTAATGAAGACAATTATTTTTGCAGGTGGTGGCACTGCTGGTCATGTGGAACCAGCACTTTCTGTTGCAGAGCAGTGGATGAAGGAAAACCCCGAGGATAAATGCATATTTATCGGCACTACCCATGGCTTGGAAACAACTCTTGTCCCGGCTGCAGGTTTTACTCTTCGAACAATCAAGAAAGTTGTCCTTAACCGAAAGGTTTCTCCATCGGCGCTACTTCTGCCATTTAACTTGTTTCAGGCAGTCATGCAGGCACGCGCAATTCTAAAGGGTGCATCTCTATTGATTGGTTTTGGTGGGTATGTAAGTGCTGCCTCCTACATTGCGGCGAAATCATGTGGTGTGCCAATTGTTATTCACGAAGCGAATGCACGCCCCGGAATAGCTAATCGGTTAGGCGCTCTGTTTACTTCCGCACTTGCTATTTCGACTCCAGTTAAAAATGGCCCATTTAGCAGTGCACTCATTACTGGCATGCCGCTGAAGTCATCAATCACATCAATCATCACACGCCATGAATCTGACTGGAATCTTGTTCGTTCTGCCTCAAAGCGTGCTCTCGGTTTCGATGATGCTCTTGCTTTGGTTCTAGTAGTTGGTGGATCGCAAGGTTCGCAAGTGATGAATACAGTGATTGAGCAATCCCTGGCATCGCTACTTGAGAAGAGAATTCAAGTAATGCACTCTCTTGGCAAGAAGAACTCGCTTCCAACTGCGCAATCGGGCTATCAACCGCATTCTTATATTGCTGATATGGCAACCGCCTATCTTGCAGCAGACTTAGTTATTTCTCGATCTGGAGCGGTCACATGTTCAGAGTTTGAAGCACTTGGCAAGTACGCATTATTTATCCCGCTTGCGATTGGAAATGGCGAACAACTTCCCAATGCGCAACACCTGGCTGATCTCGGACGCGCGCAAGTAATTTCTCAAAAAGAGTTCACATCAACGTGGCTCTTGGGACATATTGACTCGTTGTTAGAAACATCTAGAGCACGTGGTGCGCAGGTTTCCACAGCAAATAGCACAGCCCATGAGAAGATTACGGCTCTCATGCAAAACGTGCTGAGTTCTCACTAGAAGACGGGGGAGTACGAACATGATTTCGCTCTCCGAACTATCAAGTAAGAAACTTCACTTCATCGGTATCGGTGGCGCAGGCATGAGTGGCTTAGCGCGAATTGCGTTGACACATGGTGCACAAGTCAGCGGTTCTGATGAAAAAGATTCATCCGTACTTGCTGCCCTTTCAGCCCTTGGCGCAACAGTTTTTTCTTCTCATAACGCCGAGAATGTGCAGGGCGCAGATTTAGTTATTTACTCAAATGCTATTTCTCATTCAAACTCCGAACGCGTAACAGCTGAGAAGTTAAATATTCCTATCTATACACGTGCACAGGCGCTTGCCTTGTTGATGAGTGAATCAATAAGCATTGCCGTTGCCGGTACACACGGTAAAACGACAACCTCTTCCATGTTAACTGTTGCCCTGCAGGCTTGCGGGGCGGATCCCTCCTTTGCAATTGGCGGAACGATTAGCGCATCAGGTTCAAATGCACACAGGGGCACAGGCCAATATTTCGTTGCCGAAGCTGACGAATCTGATGGCTCATTCATCGAGTACAAACCTTTTGGCGCCATCGTTACCAACGTCGAACACGACCACGTTGATTACTTTGCAACCCCTGCTGATGTGACTGCAGCATTTGAAGAGTTTGCCCAAACTATTTCACCTGATGGATTTCTCGTTTATTGTGCTGATGACCCTGGTTCACTCGCATTAGGGCGCACAAAGAGAAGTTTTGTGAGCATTTCATATGGCGAAAACCCTGAGAGTGATTTACATATAGATCAAGTAGAACTTGGCGCAAAAGGATCTCGAGCCCGTGCGCTCTGGCAAGGTAAATCCATTGGCCATCTCGAACTTAATGTTCCGGGTCGACACAATATTGATAATGCAGCCGCGGCTCTTGCAGTTGGTTTACACCTTGGTTTACATACTGCTGGATTACTTGCGGGGTTGGCATCATTTGCCGGAACTGGTCGACGCTTCGAATTAAAAGGAACCGTTCATGGCATTCGAGTAATCGATGATTATGGACATCACCCAACAGAGATTCGCGTAACACTAGATGCCGCGCGCAGGTATGCCGGAGATGGTCGACTGCTTGTAATTTTCCAACCACATAGATATTCGCGCACCCAAGCATTTATGTCTGAGTTTGCATCTGCCTTATCGCTGGCAGATGATGTCACTTTGCTTGAAGTGTATGCGGCAAGTGAAAAACCAATTCCAGGTGTGAGCTCGGAAGTAATCTCGGAATCAATGACAAATGGAAAATACATACCAAACTTCGTTGATGCAACGGATGCAATGATTGAGATGGCAAAACCAGGAGATGTGATTATGACGTTGGGCGCGGGAGATGTTTCATCTCTTGGACCAATTATCGTCGATGGACTAACCAAACGCTTCGCGAGTAACTAATTTTTGCTGATGCCACGAATAGTTAAAGTTCTCATCTCTGTACTGATCATTTCATCGCTTACATATTTATTGGGATGGTCCTCAGTATTTACAGTGAAGCGAGTTGAGTACGGTGGGATCACCAACCCCCTTCAAATTTCTGCAGTAGAGAAAAAGGTTGGAAATCTGATTGGCACCAAACTTGCTCGTATAGAACCTCGTCAAAGTGCCCGCAGCATTACATCGCTCTCATGGGTTGAGCAGGCCGAAGTCTCACGCAATTGGTTTTCAAGTTCGGTAACTATTTCGGTGAAAGCTCGAGAAGCCATTGGCGCACTCAATGGCAGATATATTGATTCGTCGGGAACGATTTTTGATCCTGTTGGAATGTCTGTTGAAGTGCCACTACTGCGCGCCCCCACTCCTGCCATCGGTTTAGAAGCTGCCCAACTCTTTGCCTCCTTGCCTGAGGATTTTCGTCAGAGCATTACTTCGATGGGTGCCCGAAGTGCCAATGATTTCTCCATGGAAATTGACGCCATTATCCAAGGGCAAGGTCGAGGCCTCACTCTTCGATTCGGAGATGCTGATGAAATAGATCTAAAAATCAAAGTATTTAAAGCACTTATAGAACGTAAGGAAAATAAAAACATTTCAACTGTTGATGTTTCTGCACCACATGCACCGATTGTTAAGTAAAAAATAATTTAAAAATAATTCGTGGCGATGTTTGCTTACGGAGTTAATTCGCTTTACTTTCACCTCACGCATAAGAGAGAACACTAAATCTCAACTCGAGGTTTACCGTTCTCAAGGAGGAGTACCGTGGCTTCACCGCAGAATTATTTAGCTGTCATCAAAGTAGTTGGAATTGGTGGCGGTGGAGTTAATGCAATCAATCGAATGATTGATGTCGGACTCAAAGGCGTCGAGTTCATTGCAATTAATACTGATGCACAACATTTGTTAATGAGTGATGCTGATGTGAAATTAGATATTGGTCGCAAATCAACTCGCGGACTTGGTGCAGGTGCCGCTCCTGAAAAAGGTCGCGAAGCAGCACTTGATCACATTGATGAAATTGAAGAAATTTTGCGCGGTGCAGACATGGTCTTCGTTACCGCAGGAGAAGGTGGCGGAACAGGAACAGGTGGCGCACCTGTCGTTGCAAAAATTGCACGCGAAATTGGCGCATTAACAATTGGTGTTGTCACTAAGCCATTTAGTTTTGAAGGAAAGATTCGTACAGCTCAAGCAGAAGAAGGAATCGAAGCGCTTCGCTCCGAAGTGGACACACTTATTGTTATTCCTAACGATCGCTTATTAGCAATTTCAGATCGTTCAATTACTGCAGTCGATGCGTTCAAGAGCGCGGATCAAGTTCTACTCTCAGGTGTACAAGGAATTACAGAAATAATCACACAACCAGGATTGATCAATCTTGACTTTGCAGATGTTAAAACTGTGATGACAGGTGCGGGATCTGCACTGATGGGAATTGGTTCTGCTCGTGGAGAGAACCGAGCAATTCGCGCCGCAGAGCTTGCAATCTCAAGTCCACTACTTGAAGCATCAATTGATGGCGCCATGGGCGTACTTCTCTCTGTTGCTGGTGGTTCTGATCTTGGTTTGTTTGAAATCAACGAAGCGTGCGAACTCGTACAAGCCGCGGCTCATCCCAATGCAAAGATCATCTTTGGTACAACAATTGATGACGCGCTAGGTGATGAAGTTCGTATCACCGTAATTGCAGCAGGCTTTGATGGGGGAGAACCTAAGAAGGTATCCGTTCCTGTAATCAATGCTGCAACGCTGGCAGGAAACGCTAATCCCGTTCCAAGCAATGACCCTCTTGCTGTCGCACTCGATCTTGAAGCTGACCTCACACCTCGTCCTCGCGTGACATTTGAAGAGCTAGTTGCCGAAGATGAAATTGATGTTCCAGATTTCATGAAATAAGAGTGAGCTTTACATTCTTCACAGATCGCCTTGGTGGATTTAGCCAAGGCGATTTTTCTTCCCTGAATTTAGCTCTGCACGTCAATGATGATCCCGCTCTAGTTTTGCAAAATCGGAGAATCATCTCCGACCAATACGGACCAACTATGTATATGAATCAGGTACATGGAAATGTCGTAGAAGTTATTACCAATACCGACCAAGTGAGCCCAACCTGTGATGCACTCGTAACAACAACTCCCGGAATTACATTGGCTGTGCTCACCGCAGATTGCATTCCTTTGTTGCTAACAAGTGAAAATGTGGTTGCCGCAGTTCATGTAGGTAGACGTGGCTTAGTCAATGGTGTGGCAACTAAAACCGTACAGACCATGCGCGCACTCGGAGCCGGCACTATTGCAGGCAAGTTGGGAGCATCAATTTGCGGCACTTGTTATGAAGTAGACCAAAGTACTTTTGATGAAGTAACTGCTGCATTTCCTTCGGCTCGTTCAGAGACAGCACAAGGCACTCCAGCGCTAGATCTCGCAAGAGCGTTGGTAGCAGTGCTCAATGATTTATCCATCGAATGCGAAATAGATTCTCGATGCACCAATGAGGATTCAAAGCTCTTTTCTTACCGCAAATCCCAGCGCACTGGTCGTCAGGCAGGTTTAATTAGATTATGACTTCACGCTATGACGAGATTGCAAGTAATTTAGATCGCGTTCGCGAAGCGGTTAAAAGCGCTGCCACATCAGCGGCGCGAAAGTATGAAGACATCACATTGATTGCTGTTACAAAGACTTTTCCTGTCAGTGATGTTCATATTTTGGCTAGCCTTGATGTGCACCATTACGGCGAAAATAGAGATTCAGATGCCGCCCCAAAAGCAGCAGCAGTTCCTGGCACCTGGCATTTTCAAGGACAGATTCAGAGCAATAAATTGAAATCAATTGCATCGTGGGCACATGTCATTCATTCACTCGATGAGGCTCGTCATATACAAGCGTTAGACAAAGTGGCTATTCATCGCATCGGAGTTTTTCTGCAGGTTTCTCTAGATGGCGCAGAAGGCAGAGGTGGAGCAGCTCCTGCGGATTTATCAGCACTGGCTGATTCAGTACTGGGTTCTACTCATTTGGATTTAATGGGGCTAATGGCAGTGGCCCCGCTGGAAGTTTCCAGTGATCAGGCTTTTGAAAAACTGGCCACTATTTACGGTGGATTTAAGGCCTCGTATCCAATGGCGACTTCGTTATCTGCTGGCATGAGTAATGACTTTGAATCAGCGATTTGCCATGGTGCGACACATATCCGCGTGGGAGTAACCTTTTAACCATGTCGAATGCAATGCGCCGTGTCGCAAACTACCTAGGTTTAGTTGATGACCCAGAAATCCAGAGCACAGTAGAAGCACCATCTACTCGCGTTCCTGATGTTCGTATTCGTACTCGCGAACCACGCCATATTGCACCCGTGTTTAATCAAGAGAGCTCTCCGCAATTAGATCTTCCAACTCTTGATCGCATCATTACTTTGCACCCACGTTTTTATAACGAAGCGCGCACAATCGGTGAGCACTATCGTCAAGGAAATCCAGTCATCATTAACTTAACTGACATGGACGAAGCAGAGCGCAAGCGCCTTGTGGATTTTGCAAGTGGACTCGTATTCGGTCACAACGGAACAATTGAACGCGTGACATCAAAAGTTTTCCTACTCTCACCTGCAAACGTCAAGGTAAGTAGCGAAGACAAAGCTGCTGCAGCTGAAGCAAGCTTTTTCAATCAGAGCTGATAGTTAATTCATGTTACGTATCGGATCGATACTTCATTTAATTCTGCAAATATTTTTATTTGCATTGTTGGGACGTTTGATTCTTGATTACGTCCGAATGTTTAAACCATCGTGGCGACCAAGCGGAATCATTTTGATTCTGGTTGAGGCGATTTACACCATCACAGATCGGCCAATGAACTTCGTTCGCCGATTTGTTCCACCACTTCGCATCGGTGGCGTCTCACTAGATTTAGCCTTTATCGTTTTGTTCTTTGCGGTGCAGATGTTGATGCCGCTGGTTTTATTGATTTAACTCTTAAGCAGTGTCGCGTTAAATCCTAAGTCACCATCACCAAGTGCAAGTGCGCCATCGTGCTTAAACTCTGTCGCTAAAACTTCTGCGCTTATGTGATTAACTGCGGCATGTACAGCGTTTGCAATCTCATCGGGTGCGTTCCACAGCACGCGAATGCGATCTGAGATATCAAAACCACTTGTTTTACGTGCTTCTTGAATAAAGCGAATAACTTCGCGCACATTGCCCGCAGCAATTAGCTCTGGTGTGAGTGCAAGGTCTAGCGCAACGCTTTCGCCTTCATGGCTGGCAACCATCCAACCGGTGCGAGGAACTTCGGTGATGACTAAGTCATCTAAATCGATACTCCAGGTACCGACTTCTGCGCTGCCTTTTGCTCGCAGAGTTTTCACAAGTGTTGTGGCATCTGTTGCAGCGATGGCTTTTGCGATCACTTGAACTTCGCCGCCGAATTTCGCAC
>JBEAYI010000095.1:0-3256 GCA_041159375.1 Actinomycetota bacterium | reverse complement strand
GATGGAATTCTTGAGCACGTTAACAACACAATTGAAGTTGAAACAGAAGCAACATCTATTCCTGCATTCCTAGATCTTGATCTCACAGGTTTAGCTGCCGGTGATTCAAAGTATGCATCTGATGTTGTTCTGCCAGCAGGTGTTGAACTTATTTCTGATCCGAAGATGATTGTTGTTCACCTTTCAGAGCGTTCAACAGCAGTTGAAGAAGTTGCTGCACCTGCAGCTGATGCTGCTCCAGCAGATGGTGCGGCTGCAGCACCTGCTGATGCCGAGAAGAAGGATGCTTAAGCACTAACCTTGCTTCATGGTTTGGTTAGTAATTGGACTCGGTAATCCCGGTCCGGAATACACAGCAACGCGCCACAACGTTGGCCAGATGGTTGTTGATGAACTAGCTAAGCGTTACAAAGTTAAGTGGTCTGCACATAAATCACGTACTGAAATTGCTGCGTTCAAAATTGGCGTTGGCGAGAATGCGCACTCTGTGATCATTGCAAAGTCCAAGAGTTATATGAATGAAACCGGCGGCCCTGCTAAAGCACTTGCAGCTTTTTACAAAGTCGAACCAGATCACATCATCGCTTTGCATGACGAATTAGATATCCCGTACTCAGCAATTCGCTCAAAAATTGCTGGTGGCGATAATGGGCACAATGGATTGAAATCTATGACTTCATCATTTGGAAGCGCTGAATATTTCCGCGTGCGCCTTGGTATAGGTCGACCAATGGGTTCACAAGATCCTGGAGATTTTGTCTTGAAAGCTTTTTCATCTGCTGAGAAAAAAACTCTGCCTGAATTTATTGACCGCGGTTGCGATGTTGTTGAATCACTGATTACAAAAGGCTTGGAAGAAACTCAATCCCGCTTTAATAGTTAAAAATCAACCAGTATTTCGAAGTCCAGCGGCCACGCCATTGATGGTCAGCAACAGCGCTCGTTGCAGAGTCGGATCAACTTCACCGCTGTGATCACGAACGCGCTCGAGTAGATTTACCTGAAGTAAATGCAGCGGAGCGAGATAGGCATCACGCACTTGCAATGTTCGAGCCAAAATTGGCTGATCGCCTAAGAGCGATTCTTTCTTAGTTACTTTAAGAATCTCTTCGCAGGTCAACTTAAACTCTGCAGCAATAACGTCTAAGAAATGATGTAGCTCTTTGGGAACAAGTGCTTCTACATAGCGTCGCGCCATATCTAAATCAGTCTTTGCCAGAGTCATTTCGACGTTGCTGATAAATGTGTGGAAGAAGTGCCAATGTTCGAGCATCTCTTGAATGACATCAGATTTTCCTGCTTCACGTGCAGCCTTTAATCCGCTTCCAACACCGAACCAACCAGGAACAATTTGGCGAGATTGCGTCCATCCAAATACCCAAGGAATAGCACGCAAACTATCTAAACCACCTGCAGCATCTGGTCTACGAGATGGGCGAGAACCCAACATCATTTCTCCCAGTTGTTCCACGGGAGTTGATGCGTAGAAGTAAGCAGGTAAATCTGGATGATCAATCAAGGAGCGATAACAAGTAAAGGAGTTTTCACTAATGAGCTCCATGCATGAATTCCACTTATCCAAACTTTCATTACTTTGACGTGGCGCACGGTTGAGAACAGTTGCTTCAAGGGACGCTGCGAGCATCAATTCAATATTTTCACGAGCAAGTGATGGCAAGGCGTACTTATCGCTAATGACTTCACCCTGTTCTGTCATTTTAATCTGTCCATCAATCGAGCCCCAGGGCAGAGCAACAAGTGCGTCATATGTTGGACCGCCACCGCGACCGACAGAACCACCGCGACCATGGAAGAGTCTTAACTTAATTCCGTGTTTGATTGCAACGTCACGCAATTTTCTTTGAGCGCGATGAATTTCCCATTGGCTAGTTGCGATACCAGCATCTTTATTGGAGTCGGAATACCCCAACATAATTTCTTGCAAGTTGCCGCGGAGTTCAACAATTTTTCTGTATCCAGGATCGCTCAACAGCGCTTCCAGAATTTCTCCTGCAGCACGTAACTCAGCAACCGTTTCAAGCAACGGTGCAAATCCAATTACTGCAGTATTTGCGGAAAGATCAACAAGGTTTGCTTGCTTAGCTAGAACAACGGCTGCCAATAGATCATCAGAACCTTTTGTCATTGAAACGATGTAGGTCTCAATTGATTCTGGACCAAATCGCTTGACGATATCAAAGACGGCCCTGAAGGTATCCAAGGTTTTTTGTGCACGTTCATCGCACTTTTTAAAATCTAGTTTCTTCGATGATGCGAGCTCACTCGAAAGTATGGCAAAACGTTCCTGATGATTTTTACTCTTGTAATCATCGCCATATGCGAATGCAAGTGTGTGGTGATGTGCATCTGAGTGCTCGCGAACATCCAAAGTTGCATGCGTTAATCCAAAGGCTGAAACTGTGCGCATAGTTCGTTCTAGCAATCCTGTGGCCATCAATTCGCCACGATTTTCAAGGAGTGAATCGCGCATTAAAGCGAGGTCTGCCAACAATTCTGATGTGTTGTTGTAGTCGCGATGTGCAACGTGCTCGCCACCGGATGCATGGCGGTTTCTTGTGAAAGCCAGGCGATGAACAATTGCAGTTGCCTTTAAACGATATGGCTCTTGAACATTTAACCGCTTAAAGCGCTCTTCAAATTCGGGAATGTGTTTGAGATCTTCTTCAACAGAATCCAAAAGTGATTTGCTGACCCCAGTAATGCGAGTTGAAACAGAGAGCATCTGACGCAATTCATCCATTGCAGCAATAGTTACGCGAATAGCGTGACCCACTTGTAAGACCATGGCAGATTCAGTGATGGATGCGGTGATGTTTGGATTGCCATCTCGATCTCCACCAATCCAACTTCCGAACGAGAGCGGACGTGCATCCAATGGCAGATCAACTCCGAGTCGCTTAATTTCATTTTTAAAATCATTAAGAACTTCTGGAATTGTTAATTTAAATAGGTCATCTAAGTAATAGAGAGCATTCATGGCCTCATCGAGTGGCTCTGGACGACCAACGCGTAATTCATCTGTTTGCCACAGGACATCAATAGTTTCAGCTAGTTGATTACGTTGTGCGTCGGTACTTGGTTGATCAAGAAGTTTTGCAACTCTTCCTAATTTGTTTAACACCGAACGACGTGCAGCCTCTGTTGGATGAGCCGTGAAAACCGGACGCACCATAAGTTCATTAATCCAACGATTGACATCTTCAGTTGAGAATTCATGTCCAGAAACTTTTGCACT
>JBEAYI010000014.1:0-12650 GCA_041159375.1 Actinomycetota bacterium | reverse complement strand
TCCCTGCATTTGCCGAGGACAACGCGTCTGCGCCGCCAACAATTTCGCTGATCTCTTGTGTAATTTCGGCCTGACGAGCCGCGTTCGCAAGTCTTGTTAGAGACTTAATTAATTCATCAGCATTGTCAGTTGCTGACTTCATTGCGCGACGACGAGCTGCATGCTCGGAAGCCGCTGATTGCAACATTGCGTTAAATACTCGAGCCTCGATATATCGTGGAAGAAGCGCATTGAGCACAACTTCAGCGTTAGGTTCGAATTCATACATTGGCAATAAGCCAGATGCAACTGGTGCATCGCTTTCAACAACCTCAAGTGGCAACATGCGCTTTGCAAGTGCGTTTTGAGTCAACATTGATTTGAATTCTGTAAAGACGATGTGGATTTCATCCACGCCAGCCTTATCTGTTTGCGCATCAGCTAAGAACGCCTGAATAAGTGCATCAGCAACGCTCTTTGCATCTTGATACGTTGGAGTATCAGAGAAACCACTCCAAGAACCGCTAATAGCGCGGTTACGGAAACGGTAGTAATTCACTGCTTTACGTCCTACAAGATAAGAGGCAACTTCTAATCCACGTGAGCGAATAAGGGCAGCGAGTTGTTCGCCTTCCTTGATCGCATTATTTGAATAGGCACCAGCCATACCGCGGTCTGCAGAAATAATTAATATCGCTGCGCGCTTTGGATTCTCTGATGCCGTAGTCAACGGGTGATTTGTTGATGAGTACGTGGCAACTGCGGATACGGCACGGAACGGGTGATTTGTTGATGAGTACGTGGCAACTGCGGATACGGCACGGGTCAACTCATTTGCATAAGGAGTTGAAGCTGCGACTCGTTGCTGCGCCTTGACAATACGAGAAGCGGAAATTAATTCCATTGCTTTCGTAATTTTCTTGGTCGCTTTAACGGATCGCATCCGTCGGCGATAAACGCGAAGTTGGGCACCCATTTTTTACTTCTTCACCGCCGGTGGCACGTGCTTAGTAATTTGTTCTGCCTCAACGCCTTCAAGTGCATCTGCTTCTGCTTCATTAACTGCAGCAGAAACACTTGGAACGAAGATCTTCTTAAATGCAGAAACAGCTTCTTCGAGTGACTTAACTGTGTCATCTTCTAGTTGCTTGGTCTCTGAAATTACATCGAAGATTGCTTTGCGTTCGCGAGCAATGAAATCAAGCAGTTCTGATTCAAAGCGACGAATATCAGCAACTGCAACATCATCGAGCTTTCCAGTAGTTCCAGCCCAAATAGATGCAATCTGACGTTCTAGTGAATACGGTGAGTACTGACCTTGCTTAAGTAGTTCAACCATGCGAGCGCCGCGTTCTAGCTGTGCCTTTGATGCAGCATCTAGATCCGAACCGAATGCTGCGAAAGCTTCGAGTTCGCGGAACTGTGCAAGGTCAAGACGTAAACGACCAGCGATCTTCTTCATCGCCTTTGTTTGCGCTGAGCTACCTACACGAGAAACAGAAACACCTACGTTAATCGCTGGGCGTACGCCTGCGTTAAAGAGATCTGTTTCAAGGAAGCACTGACCATCTGTAATAGAAATAACGTTTGTAGGAATAAACGCAGATACGTCATTTCCCTTTGTTTCAATAATTGGAAGTCCAGTCATTGAACCGCCGCCCAACTCGTCAGAGAGTTTTGCGCAACGTTCTAGAAGACGTGAGTGCAAGTAGAAAACATCGCCTGGGTACGCTTCGCGACCTGGTGGACGACGTAGCAACAATGAACAATGAGACTGAACGATAAGCCTCAGCTTGCTTTGATAAATCATCAAAGACGATAAGTACGTGCTCGCCCTTGTACATCCAGTGCTGACCAATTGCAGAACCGGTGTAAGGAGCGAGGTACTTAAATCCTGCTGGATCTGATGCAGGCGATGCAACGATGGTTGTGTATTCCATTGCACCAGCTTCTTCAAGTGCACCCTTAACGGATGCAATTGTTGAACCCTTTTGACCAATAGCAACGTAAATGCACTTTACCTGCTTCTTTGGATCTCCAGACTTCCAGTTTTCGCGTTGGTTAATGATTGTGTCAATTGCAACAGCTGTCTTACCGGTTTGGCGGTCACCGATAATCAACTGACGCTGTCCACGACCAATCGCAGTCATTGAGTCAATAGCTTTAATACCAGTTGCAAGTGGTTCCTTAACTGGTTGACGTTGAACTACAGAGGGAGCCTGCAATTCAAGTGCGCGACGTGCATCAGCTTTAATTTCGCCTTTGCCATCGATTGGACGACCGAGTGGATCAACCACGCGACCAAGGAAGGCATCACCAACTGGAACGGAGAGAACTTCACCTGTTCCGCGTACTGATGTTCCTTCTTCAATTCCTTCGTAACCACCCAAGATAACAACACCGATTTCGCGGACGTCGAGGTTGAGTGCAAGTCCCAGCGTTCCGTTCTCAAACTTCAAGAGTTCGTTCGCCATTGTTGAAGGCAGACCTTCGACGCGTGCAATACCGTCACCAGCTTGGCTAACAGTTCCTACTTCGTCTCGAGCTGCAACGCCTGGATCGTATGACTTAACAAAATTCGCGAGTGCATCACGGATTTCATCAGGTCGGATCGTTAGCTCCGCCATTTTTTTCTCCCTTTTCCTTTTTCTTCTCTAGTTAAATCTTCTTTACGCACTCTTACCAGCAAGTGCGCGACCTGCTGATGCGATGCGATTTACGAGTGTTCCATCAACTAATTCGTCAGCAAATTTGACTGAAAGTCCACCGATTACGGATGGATCAACTTCAACATTTACGCGAACTGGTTGGCCAAGTTGTTGCGTTAGTGCTGCCACTAAGCGGTCGTACTGAGCAGATGAAAGCGCTACTGCTGTGCGAGCAACTGCGATGAGGCGGTTGCGACGTGCAGCAAGTGCGTATTGGTAATCATCAAAAGCGGCTTCAACACTGCGTGCACGCCAGTTATTTACAACGTGGTTGACGAGTTTGATTGTCGATGATGATGAGTTTTTTCCAAGTAGATCTGCGATGAGATCTGACTTGGCTTTACCTGCTCCTGCGGTGATCAAGGCGCTACGCAATTCAAAAGATGTTGAGATAGCGCGAGCTACAGTAAAGAGCTCGCTTTCTACACGATCTAATTCATTTGCGATATTTGCAGCTGATGCTTCCGCTTCGATTGCTAGTTGTTCTAGTACTTCTACAAGATCGGAAGAGGCTGACCAGCGCAGCTCACTGACGCCAGTGATTACGTTTAGTGCAGATGCGCCAACGCTCTTTCCGAAAATTTCCTTAAGCAGTACTGCCTTTGATTTTGCATCACGTGAAGGATCATTGACCGCTCGACGCAATGAGATGTTTGAACTAAGAACTGAAGTAATGAAGAAGAGTTCAGTGGAGAGCGCAGATGCAGCATCGGCTGTTGAGCCTTTTGCTGCAGCATCAATGAAGCCACGTGCAACCACAAGTGATTGACGGCTTCTGCCACCGAAGTGATTTCTCATTACTGGTTCCTGATTCCTTTACTTACTTCTTAGATTTTTCTAAATCATCAAGGAAGCGATCCACGATGCGTGATTGACGGGCCTGGTCTTCTAGTGCTTCTCCGACGATCTTTGATGCGAGTTCAACTGCAAGAGTTCCAACTTCATTACGAAGTGAAGTCACTGCTTGTTGACGCTCTGCCTCAATGGATGCGTGTGCAGCTGCAGTAATGCGTGCTGCTTCTTCCTGAGCTTTAGCGCGAAGTTCTTCAACAATGGCTGATCCTTGAACGCGTGCTTCTTCGCGAAGAGTTTGTGCTTCTTCGCGTGCTTTAGATAACTGTTCGTTGTATTGAACAAGTGCGCGCTGTGCTTCGAGCTGTGCTTTTTCTGCACGCTCCATGCCACCTTGAATCGCTTCAGTGCGCGCGGTGAATGCTTTTTCAAACATCGGCACAACTTTGCTTCTCAAGACAAGGAAGAGAAGAGTGAATGCAATCGTTCCGACGATTAGTTCTGCTGTGTGCGGAACTAGCGGATTGATTTTCTCTCCTGCAGCCAAGATCACTGATTTAGACATTTTTACTCTCTTCTATTAGCTCTTTAGTTGGTGCGTTTGCTATTAGAGAACGAATGCGAGAACGAGACCGAAGAGTGCAAGCGCTTCAGCAAGTGCGAATCCAAGGAACGCGATTGGCTGTAGAACGCTGCGTGCTTCTGGTTGACGAGCAACGCCGTTGATGTATGCGGCGAAGATAAGTCCAGTTGCGATACCAGGACCGATTGCTGCGAGGCCAAAACCGACCAGGTTAAGTGTGCCTTCCATTTTTTTCTCCTTTTTTCTTTTCTTTAGGTGTGTACCTAATTAGTGCTCGTCGGCAAGGGCGCCGGCGATGTATAGAGCTGCCAACAGAGTAAAGATGTACGCCTGTAGACACTGGACCATGAATTCAAAGAAAGTCAGAACGATGCCGATAAAGAAGGCAAACGGACTGATTAACTTCAAACCAATAACACCTTGGAGGAGATGTTCTCCACCCAGGATAAAGACGAGCAGGAGCAAGTGACCTGCAAACATATTCGCAAACAAACGAAGTGAAAGAGTTAGTGGGCGAACAAGTAAGAATGTCAGCAACTCAAGCGGTGTAATAAGAATGTATGCAGCCTTTGGAACACCAGGCATAAACATGATCTCTTTAAAGTATTTCCAAGCACCTTGCTTGCGAATTCCAACGTAGTGGAAAACTAAGTAAACGCTGGCGGCCAAGACGTATGGGAATGAAACACGAGACATTGTTGGGAATTGCAAGAACGGAACAATTCCGAAGATGTTGTTAGTCAAAATAAATGTGAAGAGTGTGAAGAGGTATGGAACAAAGCGCATGAAGTCATGGCCGATAACATCTCTTGCTAAATCATTGCGCACGAATGCATAAATGCTTTCGCCAGCGAATTGGAATTTAGAAGGAACGATCGAAGCTTTACGAGAAGAAAGAATGAAGAAGACTGAAACTAAAATTACTGAGAGAAAAACGAGAAAAATAGGTTTTGTAGTAAAAACATTGTCACCAAAAATTGGTGGGAGTTCGAAGTCGTTGCTACTAGGTGGGACGAAGCCTTCACCCTCTGCGCTTAAAACCACTAACGAGCGCACGCACACTCCTTCAAACAAACTCGAATGAAATCAAACGGACTTATCAGTTAGACGCTGGGGATGCGTTCTGCAGGCAACCTTATGGGGAAAAGTCCCGCCTGTGAAATCGGAAAAAGGGTGGGCTTGGAGCCACTGACGTGCAGTTATTCGCGCCCGAAGCGAAGCCAGACGAGGTAAATACCAGAAGCAGCCCCCACGAGAAGGCCAGTCAAAAGAAGAAAGGTAGTTCCGAGCCATCTATCTAAAGCCCAGCCAACTCCGCCCCAGAAAAGTAGTCCGGAGAGTAAATAACCGATGATTGACCACCCAGCATTTTCATCACGTGTTGCCATGTGCCAACTCCTTTGTCCGCGACTACTTTATTTTTTAGGGTTTGTTTCGGGCAGGGGTAAATGTATGCGCAATTTCATGAAACTAGCAATTTCTCCACCTAGCCAGGCAAAAGTAAGCGCAATTGCCGTTACACCAAAAGTTGTTCTGTTGATGCTCTCTCGTGAAGTAAATGCACTAAGCAAGTAGAGAAAAACTCCAAGAAAAAGTAGCTTCGCAAAGTATGAAAATACAGCAAGGGCCATGGTACTCATTGGATCAAGATTTCTAGCTATTCGAGAAACTCCGATATGAATTGCAAAATAAATAATCACAACAAATTGCGCGATTAGTCCTCCAAGAAAACCAGACAACCCAGCAAACACCGAACTAATTGCTATTGCAATAACGCCAACTATAAGAGATGGCACTAAAGCGCCGCGCAACATAATGGTCTCGGTACTCTTTTGATCAGACATATACCGAATCCTTTTTGCCAGTTCGCGTAGCAACGATTGTGATTGTTGCTAGTACTGCAGCAGTTAAGAGCGCAACCCACATTGGTGCGAATGCAGAGATAGTTATTGGGAAGGCAAGGGTTGCAGTCCACAAGTACATGATCACGGCAGTTCTGACATGTGAATTTCCTGCAGAAAGCAATCTGTGATGTAGATGATCTTTATCTGGCGCGAAAGGTGAACGACCTGCACGCAGGCGTCGCGAAATAGCAAGAACTAAATCTGCTAATGGAATTGCAAGAACTGCAAAAGGCAACAACAGTGGTAGCAACGTTGGCCCAGCTTCGACTGCTGAAATTGCATTTGGATCGACTTGTCCAGTTAAAGTAATTGCAGCTGATGCCAGCAATAAACCTAAGAACATAGAACCGGAATCGCCCATGAATATTCGTGCAGGATGTGAGTTATGGGGCAAGAAACCTAGACATATTCCTATGAGTACTGCAGTCATAAGTGAAGGCGCACCTGCGCGACTAAAGCCCCACACCACAGCTAATAGATAAGCAAAGGTAAAGAATGCGGCTCCTGCAATTGCAACGATGCCCGCGGCTAATCCATCTAAACCATCAATAAAGTTAACGGCGTTAATTGTGACTAAGACAATTAGAACTGTGACGAGCTGGCCAATGCTTGGTGGCAGAGTGATTACTCCATTAATAGGTAACCACAAGATTTGAATTCCATAGATGAGCAGGATTCCGGCAGCCAGTGCCTGGCCCGCCAACTTAGTTAGTGCATCTAATTGAAAGCGATCATCGGCCATGCCAAGTAGAACAAGAAATGTTCCGGCTAAGAAAATTCCTTGTGCTTCGTGACCAAATGATTTTCCAACAAGTGTTAGGTGCTGCACGATGATGAAGGTGATGGACATCGCGGCCCACATTGCAACGCCGCCCCAGCGTGGAGTTGGTGATGTATGTACATCTCTTGTGCGCACCAATGCGACAGCACCAAATTTGGTTGCCAGCGTTTTAACGAAAGGAGTAATCAGATAACACAGAGCTGCAGAAAGCAGCAATGTGAACATGTACTCACGCATGGAGTAAGTCTATGCGCTGTAAATTGGGAATTTCGAAGTTAACGCGTGAACTTCGCTCTTGATTCCTGCCAACACCGTTGAATCTTCGCTACGGATTGCACGTGAAATCAATGAAGCAATGACCTTCATCTCTTCAACGCCCATGCCCTGTGTAGTTGTCGCAGGTGTTCCTACGCGAATACCACTAGTGATTCCTGGCTTCTCAGGATCGAAAGGAATTGAATTCTTATTCAAAACAATTCCTGCATGGCCGCAACGTTCGTCAGCGACCTTGCCATTTACGCCAGTTCCGCGAATATCAATCAACGCTAAGTGAGTTTGTGTTCCGCCAGATACTGCGCGCATTCCTTCGCCTTCAAGAGCAGTACAGAGTGTCTGCGCATTAACGATGACATCCTTTGCATACTTTTGATATTCAGGAGTTGCGCACTCTTTGAGTGCAACAGCTTTACCTGCAACTGCAGACATAATCGGTCCGCCTTGCATGCCAGGAAATACAGCTTTATCAATTGCAGCAGCGTGTGCTTCTTTCGCAAGAATCATTCCACCACGTGGTCCACGTAAAACTTTATGTGTTGTAAATGAAACTACATCTGCATACGGCACCGGAGATGGAATCGCTTTTCCAGCTACCAACCCAATGAAGTGCGCAGCATCAACCCACATGATTGCGCCAACTTCGTCACAGATTGCACGTACCTTTTCAAAATCAACAAGACTTGGATAAGCGGTCGCACCTGAGCAAATCATCTTTGGCTTGTTAGCAATTGCTAAGTCACGTAATTCGTCATAGTCGATGAGTTCTGTATCTTGGCGAACGCCGTAAGAAACAACGTTAAACCACTTACCGGAGAAATTAACAGGAGAACCGTGTGTGAGGTGTCCACCGTGTGGCAATGACATTGCAAGAACTGTGTCGCCAGGTTTTGTAAATGCTTGATACACAGCAATATTTGCACTTGCACCTGAGTGTGGTTGAACGTTTGCGTGATCGGCGCCAAATAAAGATTTAGCGCGCTCAATGGCAAGGTGTTCTGCTTTATCTACTTCTTCGCATCCACCGTAGTAACGCTTGCCTGGATAACCTTCTGCGTATTTGTTGGAAAGAGTTGAGCCAAGGGCTGCAAGTACTGCCCGCGAAGTAAAGTTTTCACTCGCGATTAATTGCAAGTTTGTCTGTTGGCGCTTGAGTTCTGAGAGCAATACTGAAGAGATCTCAGGATCTTGCTGGCTCAATAAATCGAAGTCTGGCCCGTAGAAAATATCTTTCGTCATTTGCAGATTCTAATCTGCCTTGCCGAAATTGTCAGGAGATACTATTTGAAGGGATTCACGCGAGATTGCCCCTTCGCGCACGAGTTCTATTCCATCATCTGAAACGTTAATGACCGTGGTGCGTGCTCCAGCCGGAAGATGGCCGCCATCAAAGATCACGTCAACGCCTGGATTTTCAAATCTCTCGACATCAAGCAATGTTGGTAATCCATTACTAGTTATCGATGCAATTGCTAGCGGACCACTTTTTTGCATGAGCTCTAAAACAAAACCCTCTTGTGGCACTCGCAAACTAATTTGATCCAGTCTTTGCGAATCCCCCAAATCCCATGCCAAACCCATTTGTGGTTTCACATTGAGACTGAGTAATCCCGGCCAAAAAGCATTAGTTAATTCTTGAACATCTGCACGCATGCTGCGAGAAAGTCCCTGCGCAGTTTTTGCATTAGGAATTATCACTTGTGCAACTACTCCAAGAGCGTCACCACGAAGTACGTGCATTGCGCGAACTGCAAAGTGGCTAAATGCATCACAGGCATAGACATAACCATGCTCAAGTGGCACAACAATCACATAGCCATCTCGGATAGATTTAAGCGCGCGCGCTAAGTGTTCGGTCTTGTCACCGCTGGTGATGTCTACTTTTTCTACGTTGTTATTCATATCATTTTCCGAATCGCACTAGTCCAACGAGGACGCCCAACTAAATCCAGATGTAACTGTATCTCTTCGAAGTCTTGGTTTAACTCCCCTGCAATCAATGCGCCCTGCTTTTCATTGTGCTCGATTGCCAGCAATCCACCTGACTTAAGCAAACGTGATGATGCTGCAATAAATGCGCGGGGTGCATCCATTCCATCTTTCCCGCCAAAGAGTGCAATTGCAGGTTCGTGTTCAACAACATCTCTAGGTAAATCTGACTCATCTTCGATATATGGAGGATTAGCAATCACCACATCGCATTTGATTCCAACGAGCGCATCACTTACATCGCTCTGAACAATACGTAAATCTTCAACAATTGCTTCCACATTTTTCTTAAGCCAGATAAGTGCTTCATCGCTTTTTTCTACAGCAATCACTCGACTATTTGCTGCCTCTGTTGCAATTGCTAGTGCAAGTGCACCTGAACCTGAACCAAGATCAATAACGCTGACAGGGGCGGGCAAGTTTGCAATGTGATTAAGCACTGCACCAACTAGTAGCTCGCTCTCTGGTCGAGGTACTAATACGCCAGGACCCACTTTTAATTCGAGATTACGAAAATATGCAATACCAGTGATGTATTGAAGTGGTTCGTGCGAAATTCGTCGTGCTAGTAAATCATGAAAAGTTTCGAGGGCAATAGTTGCATCTCCAAGAGATTCGAGAGTGCGTTCTAGTACCAGCGGATTGTGTAAATCCATTCGAGAGATTCCAAGAACGTGCGCAAGGAGTATCTCGGCATCAATGCCATCGATTTCTGAAAGGGCTAGTTGTTCTCTTGCATCCTTTAAAATCTCTCGCACATTCATGCTGGGCTTTATTCTGTAGAAGCTAACTTTGCGGCTTTGTCAGCATCCAAAAGAGATTGAATCACGTCATCCAGGTCGCCATTGAGAACTGAATCTAAGTTATTTGATTTGTAATTAACTCGGTGATCACTCAAGCGATTTTCTGGATAGTTATAGGTTCGGATGCGCTCAGAACGATCTACTGTTCGAACTTGATTTTTACGTTCGGCAGAAGCAAGGGCATCAGCCTTTTCTTGTGCATCAGCTAATAGACGCGCACGCAGAATACGAAGTGCTGATTCTTTATTTTGTAACTGGCTCTTTTCGTTTTGACAAGAAACAACGATTCCAGTTGGCACGTGTGTAAGGCGTACGGCTGAGTCAGTTGTATTAACACTCTGTCCACCAGGACCTGATGAGCGGTAAACATCGACTCGGACATCGTTCATGTTTAACTCAACATCGACTTCTTCTGCTTCAGGAAGAATCAAAACACCTGCCGCTGATGTGTGAATGCGACCTTGGCTCTCTGTTTCTGGAACACGTTGAACTCTGTGCACTCCACCTTCGAATTTCAGACGTGCATATGGTGATTCACCAGGTGCTGCAGTTCCTTTAGATTTCACAGCAACTGAAATGTCTTTGTAGCCACCCATTTCGCTCTCGGTTGCATCGAGTATTTCGACTTTCCAATTACGTTTTTCGGCATAACGCATGTACATGCGCAATAAATCTCCAGCAAAGATTGCTGACTCATCTCCACCTGCACCAGCTTTAACTTCAAGAATTACATCGCGATCATCATTTGGGTCACGAGGTAGCAATAACTCTTCTAATTTTTCTGCAGCCTTTTGGGCGCTCTCTTCTAGCGCGGGAATTTCAGAAGCAAAATCTGGATCACTCGCTGCTAATTCTTTTGCAGCGTTGAGATCATCATCGGCGCTCTTCCACTCTTTAAATCCAGCAACTACTGGACCGAGTTGGGCATAACGGCGACCTAGTTGTCGCGCTTTACCTTGATCTTCGTGAATAGAAGGATCAGCCATTGCTGCTTCAAGTTCTGCGTATTCGCGAACCATTTCATGTGCGGATGCAAAGCGATCACTACTCATGTGGCTTCTCCTTTCTCTTCTAGTCTGCTCAAGTTACGTTTTGAAATTAAATAAAAAGCAAAAGACCGCAACCACTACCGGAGTAGTGAATGCGGTCTTTTTAGAAAGCTATTTCTTACCGAAGCGCTCTTCGAACTTCGCTACGCGTCCACCAGTATCAAGAATGCGCTGCTTACCTGTGTAGAACGGGTGACAGACTGAACAAACTTCAACATAGATTGAACCGCTTGCAACTGTTGAGCGGGTAACAAACTTTTCACCGCAACCACAAGTTACTTGAGTCTCTTTGTACTCTGGATGGATCTCTGACTTCATTTCATTTCCTCTTTCGTGTCTGGGTCGTGATTTTCACGTGAACCAGACGGACGGTTAATAGGGCTAAAGGTTAACCCCATTGGGTAGGTATTTAAAAATTTGAGCGTGAACTTATCCTTCAGATCCTGGTCCAACAGTTGTCTTCTGGATTTGCATCAAGAATTCGACGTTGGACTTTGTGCCCTTCATCTTCTCAAGCAATAGTTCGAGTGCTTGCTGTGGCTCTAGTGCGTGAAGTACGCGACGTAGTTTCCAAACAATATTAAGTTCTTCTGTTCCCATAAGAATTTCTTCTTTACGAGTACCGGAAGCAACAACGTTAACCGCAGGGAAGATTCTCTTATCTGCCATACGGCGATCGAGAATAAGTTCCATGTTTCCAGTTCCCTTGAACTCTTCGAAGATAACTTCATCCATACGTGAACCAGTATCAACAAGTGCTGTTGCAAGAATTGTGAGTGAGCCGCCATCTTCGATGTTACGAGCAGCGCCGAAGAACTTCTTTGGTGGATACAAAGCTGCTGAATCAACACCACCGGAAAGAATTCGACCTGATGCTGGGGCTGCAATGTTGTACGCACGACCTAAACGAGTAATCGAATCAAGAAGTACAACAACATCGTGACCTAGTTCGACGAGACGTTTTGCACGTTCAATTGCTAGTTCAGCAACTGTTGTGTGGTCATCTGCTGGACGATCAAATGTTGAGGCAATAACTTCGCCCTTTACGGAGCGTTGCATATCTGTAACTTCTTCTGGACGCTCATCTACGAGTACAACCATTAAGTGACACTCAGGGTTGTTAGTAGTGATTGCGTTTGCAATTGATTGCAAAACCATTGTCTTTCCAGCCTTTGGAGGAGAAACAATAAGTCCGCGCTGACCCTTACCAATTGGTGAGATCAAATCAATTACTCGAGTAGTCAAAATATTTGGTTCTGTTTCAAGACGTAAACGCTCTTGTGGATACAACGGAACTAGCTTGTTGAATTCAACGCGGTTGCGTACTTCATCTGGAGCAGATCCATTGATTGTGTCCAACACAATGAGTGCGTTGAATTTTTCGCGGCGTTCGCCTTCATTTGGCTGACGTACTTGACCAGTGACGACGTCTCCTTTGCGAAGTCCGTATTTACGAACTTGCTGAAGTGATACGTACACATCATTTGGTCCAGGTAAATAACCACCTGTTCGAATAAATGCATAGCTTTCAAGAATGTCTAGGAGTCCACCTACTGGAAGTAATACGTCATCTTCTGAGATAACTGGTTCGCGTTCTTCGCGGTTTCCGCGATCACGTCCACGGTTACGGTCGCGACGGTTACGTCCACCACGATCATCGCGGTGTCCTGATCGAGCACCTGATTGATGGTGACCATCTGGCCAAGCTTCATCAGGGTCTTGATGACCTCGGCAGCCTTGACCGACATCTTGTGGGCCAGATCGGCCACGGTGATGGTTTCCGGGATGT
>JBEAYI010000094.1:0-4422 GCA_041159375.1 Actinomycetota bacterium | reverse complement strand
CTTCAAATAAACGCTTAATTTCTTTACGAGTCAAAGCTGTAGTTGGTTCGTCCATAAATAACATTTTGACGCCTAGGTTTGTTGCGCGTGCAATTGCAATAAGTTGCTTCGATGCAATTGAGATATCAGCAACTGGTGAGTTGATATCTATATCTACACCGATGAGATCTAGTGCTGTGCGTGCAATTTCCTTGGACTCTCTCTTGCTAAGAAAACGAGAGTTGTTAGAGATGTATGTAGGAAGTGCAATGTTTTCTGCCACTGTTAAATTTGGAAGAAGTGAGAAATCTTGAAAAATTACTTGTACGCCTTCTCGGACAGCTTCACGAGGAGATAGTGCGTTAAATGTCTTTTCGCCTAATCTGATTAGACCAGTATCTGGCGCATGCACACCGCTCATAATTTTAATGAGAGTGGATTTTCCTGAACCATTTTCGCCAGCGATGCAATGTACTTCGCCGCTTTTTACTGAGAGAGATACACCTGCGAGCGCTTTTGCTCCGCCGAATGATTTAACAATATTTTCAACACCATATTCAGCAGTAACCAACGTAGACATTTTCTTCTATGCCTTTCTTTACTCTGAGGCGGTGTGATTTATTTTATTACCTTTTAAGTAAGAGTGGGGCGCGGTATTCCGCGCCCCACTCTTTTTCGAGCTTAATTGCTTGGTTATTAGATGTTGTACTGATCCATATTGTCTTTATCAACAATAACCCAAGCAGCACCTGACCAGCTGACCTTTGTGCCAGCGATCTTGTTGATGCTTTCATAGCCAGGAACGCCTAGGTCCAAGCCTTCAGTGATTTCTCCACCGCCGACAAGAATTTCTAGCATGTTCAACATAGCTTGACCTGCAAGTGCTGAATCCCAGAAGAAGATCTTGTCGATCGCTCCGGTAGCCAAGTACTTGCTTGTCATTGAAGGAATTGATGTACCCATTACGCATACCTTGTCAGCAAGACCAAGTTCCTCAACTGCGCGACCGATACCAACTACGTCATTAGCAGAAGATCCTTCTAGACCCTTTAGGTTAGAAGTTCCTTTGTCTTGTTGTATGCAACATCTGCATCTTCCTTAGACTCAATTGGATCTTCAACACGTACGATGCCTGGGTACTTTGACTTAGCTTGTTCAAAAGCTCCAGCTACCCATTCATTGTGGCTTCCGTTTGTAAGTGTTCCAACAAACGCTGCGTACTTACCTTTTCCACCCATGCACTCTTGAAGGTTGTCCATCATGACTGCGCCGTATGCAGCATTATCAAATGCTTCAATGTTAGCGTCAGCGTTTTGGATCTGGTTAGCTTCGTGAGTTACAACAAAAATTCCAGCTTCTTTTGCTTTTGCAACAACACCATCGATTGAAGCTACGTCATTTGGAACAATTCCAATTCCTGTAACTCCCTGAGCAATAAGATCTTCAACCATCTTTGATTGCTTTTCTGGTGATGCATCTGTTGCACCAGTCATAGTTGCATCGATACCTTTTTCAGTAGCCCATGCATTAATTCCCTTTTCCATGTTGTCGAACCAGCCGACGCCGATCAACTTCACAGAAACTACGTAGCGCTTATCTCCAGCAGAATCTCCGCCTGAACTGCAGCCAGCCAAAAGTAAAGCTGCTGCGGCAGCGGCTGCTGCGACTTTGTACTTCTTCATTCGTGCTCCTTTTTGCGTGATTAAAGGGGATCGGGTTGGGATTGACCCCTAAGGGTAAGATGAATATATTCGCCTTTAACAAAATTGGTCAATAGTTCCGTTAAAAATAGATAACTTTTTATAACATTTTTGTTATAAAACGTTAACTTCTAAGAGGGGTACGCTTACGCCATGCAAAAGATCCTGAATGTCCCAACAGAGTTTGTTAATGAGATGCTCGAAGGCATCCTCGAGGCTTACCCAACCCAGCTCAAAGCCGTCGGTGGAGACAACCACGCCCTCGTGCGAGCTGATGCGCCTGTTTCAGGCAAGGTAGGCATCACAACTGGTGGCGGATCTGGCCACCTTCCACTATTTCTTGGTTACGTCGGAAAAGGCATGCTCGATGGTGTTGCTGTCGGCGATGTCTTCCAAAGTCCAACAGCCGAACAGATGCTTGCAGTTACAAAGCAAGTTAACTCCGGTGCTGGCGTTCTCTATATATATGGAAACTACGGCGGAGATGTTTTTAACTTTGATTTCGCAGCAGAACTCGCAGCAGCCGAAGGAATTCGCGTTGAAACTGTATTAGGCGCTGACGATGTTGCATCCGCACCAAAGGGTGAAGAAGCGCGTCGTCGCGGAATTGCTGGAATTTTCTTTTTGTACAAAGTTGCAGGCGCAGCAGCTGCAAAAGGTTTGTCACTCGATGAAGTTGTTGCTGTTACAAAGAAGGCTGCAGCGCAGACTCGCACAATGGGTCTTGCATTAAGCCCAGTAACACTTCCTGCAGTTGGTCATCCAACATTTGAAGTAAAGCCAGGTGAGATGGAAATCGGTATGGGTATCCATGGTGAACCTGGAATTCGTAAGAGCGCACTAGAAACTGCTGATCAAATTACAGAAGAGTTGCTTACTGCAATTAAGAATGACCTTGATCTAAAGAGTGGCGACAAAGTCTGCGTACTCATGAATAGCTTGGGCGCAACGCCACCAGAAGAGCTGTACATCATGTTCCGTCATGCTAAGAAAACACTTAAGGGTTACGGTGTTGATGTTGCTCGTGCATACGTTGGCGAATTCGCTACTTCACTTGAAATGGCTGGCGCATCAATCAGCGTTATTCGTGTAGATGATGAATTGCTTAACTACATCAATACTCCTGTGCACACACCATTCTTTACTCAGGCATGAGCGCATTTACTGACTCAGTAGAGAAGGTTGCGGCCGCTCTAGAAAATAACTCAAAGAAATTTGAGGAGTTAGATTCCGTTGCTGGCGATGGCGATCTAGGAATTACAGCTGGCAATATTGCTAAGGGATTACGTGCAGGTGCTGCCGGTGCAACTGGTGATCTCAAAGCGGATCTAATGCTTATCGGACGCGAGATTGCAAAGTTTGCGCCATCTACTTTTGGAACATTATTTGCAACTGGTTTCATTCGTGCATCCGCTGCTGTTGCTGATGGCGATGCACTCAAGAACACACAACTCGCTGTTACTGCAGCCTTCGAAGGTATTGCTGCTCGCGGAAAAGCAGCACTCGGTGAACGAACACTTTTAGATGCACTACATCCCGCATCCGTTGCACTCAATAGCGCAACTGATTTACAGAGTGGATTAAACGCTGCCGCAACGGGTGCACGCGCCGGTGTAACTGCAACAGCGTCAATGGCCCCTAAACATGGTCGTGCAGGTTGGATCGGCGAACGCGCACAAGGCAATGAAGATGCTGGCGCTACTGTTGTTGCAGTTGTTTTTGAATCTTTAGCGCAATAACTTTATAAACCACCCAGACGCAATAGTTCGCTCTTATCTGCAACCTTTACGCGTGGTTTTCCTAGTGGTTCACCGCTAGAAACTTCTGCGGTGTTGATCGCTTCCCAGTGGGTTTGAGTAATAACTTTGTGTGCACCAATTAAATCGTTGATATCGCCTGAATTTTTTGGTGCTTTTAAATCAGAGATAAGCAGTTCAATTACAGCTGCGGCGTCGCTCTTATTTGTTCCGATAACGCCAGATGGACCACGCTTTGCCCAACCAACAACATAAATATTTTCCTTTACACGACCGTCAGCGTTTAAAACTTTGCCTTTTTCATAAGTAATTCCATTAAGTGGCGCTGCTTCATAACCAATAGCGCTGATTACTAAACCTGCCTTAATTACTTTCTCGCCTGCCGGAGTTTTAAAAACAACTTCTTGCACTCGATCTGTGCCCTTTATTTCTGTTGGAACATGGTGAAATAAGAATTCCATTGTGCGTTCGTGGCTAGTTTTTTCGTGCTCTGCAATTGCCAGCATCGCGTCCAAATTGCTCTTCACATCTTTTTCAGGCGTGTCACCCGCTGCAACAATTGCTGCATCAATATCTGATTTACTCATGATTACATTTGTATGTTCGAGTTTTGGTAACTCACGTAATTCTGGGGAGGTAAAAGCTGCATGTTCGGCACCGCGGCGAGCACAGATGTAAACCTTGCGAATGCCACTCTTTTTAAGTTCGGAAATTGCATGATCTGCGGTGTCTGTTGGATCTAATTCTGATGGTTCAAGTGCCAACATGCGCGCGACATCCATCGCGACGTTTCCGGCGCCAATAACAATTGCTGTGTCGGTATCTAGCGGCACATCAACTCCTGTGTAATCAGGGTGTGCGTTATACCAAGGTACAAAATCAGCAGCTGATAAATATCCGCGCAGCTCTTCACCGGGAATTCCTAATTTTCTTCCCAGTGAAGAACCAGTTGCAATAATTACAGCGTCATACTTTGCTTGTAGATC
>JBEAYI010000093.1:0-3478 GCA_041159375.1 Actinomycetota bacterium | reverse complement strand
TACGTGAACTCATCGTGTGCTTCCTTTCGCGAGTACTTTCTCGAAATGCGCTTCGCTCTTATAGGGACCTACAACTCCAAGGGTAGGCGTTTTTGTAAGAAACTCGTTGGCAATAACGCGAATATCTTCTGGTGTTACGCGTGCAACCGCCTTGAGAATTTCATCAAAGCCCATGATCTCCCCGTAAACAATCTCGCTTTTGCCGATACGACTCATGCGAGAACCCGAATCTTCTTGGCTAAGTACTAGTGAGCCGCGAACGGCGCCCTTTGCTCGTTCAATCTCTTCATGTGACATTCCATTATCGGCTACATCAGCCAAAACTTCCTGAATGATGTTTACAACTTCAATTGCTTTGCTTGGGTTACAGCCTGCATAAAATCCAATTTGTCCTGAACCTGCAAATTGTTGAGCGTATGAATAAACAGAATACGCAAGACCACGTTTCTCGCGAATTTCTTGAAACAGACGTGAAGACATTCCGCCGCCGAGGGCTGCAGATAAAACGCCCATCGTAAAGCGACGATCATCATTTCGCGTCACGCCTTCCATCCCATAAAACATGTGCGCTTGTTCGCTCTTGCGATAAATGATTCCTACTCGACCTTGTTTTCCACGCTTTACAGTTGTATTTGGTCGAATCTGTGGAGTTCCACTAACGTCTAAGAAGTTATCGCGTGAAAGCGCTTCTTCGACCATCGCAACTACTCGCTTATGCTTAATATTTCCAGCTACGGCAACAACTAAGTCTTGAGGCAAATAACGCTTCTTGTAATAGTTGAAAACACTATTACGTGTCATGTTATTGATTGAATCTATTGTTCCAAGAATTGGGCGCCCTAACGGAGTATCTCCGTAATAAGTTTCGGCATATAGGTCATGGACTAAATCACTCGGATCATCATCGCGCATAGCAATTTCTTCTAGGACTACCTTGCGCTCAGCATCTACATCTTCTGCCGTAACAATCGATGAAGTAATGAGATCAGAAATGACATCAACTGCCATGGGAAGATCTGAATCGATGACACGTGCGTAGAAGCAAGTGTATTCCTTGCTAGTAAAGGCATTCATTTCGCCACCAACAGATTCGATGGCTGAAGAAATTTCTAAAGCATTTCGGCGTTGTGTGCCTTTAAACAATAGGTGTTCTAAAAAGTGAGAAGCACCAGCAACAGCTGGTGCTTCATCACGTGAACCTACATTTACCCAGATGCCTACGGCTGCACTTCGAACTGAAGATACTTCTTCAGTGACGATGCGCAGACCGCTAGGCAATACTGTGCGACGAACTGACATTTATTCGGCTGAAGCCGCGCCTTCTTCAAGAACTGGAACTAGTGAAAGCTTTCCCTTTGGATCGATTTCGCCAATTTCAACCTGAATCTTGTCGCCAACCTTCATAACTTCTTCTAGGTTCTCAATGCGCTTTCCGCCATGCATCTTGCGAATTTGCGAGACGTGGAGCAAGCCATCTTTACCTGGCATAAGTGAAATGAAAGCACCAAATGCTGCAAGCTTTACAACAGTACCGAGGTAGCGTTCGCCAACCTCAGGCATCGTTGGATTAGCGATTGCATTAATTTGTGCGCGAGCAGCTTCAGCTGATGGACCATCGGTTGCACCGATATAAATAGTTCCATCATCTTCGATAGAAATATCTGCGCCAGTCTCATCTTGAATCTGGTTGATGATCTTGCCCTTAGGCCCGATTACCGCACCAATTTGATCAACTGGAATCTTTACAGAAATGATTCGTGGAGCAAATGGACTCATCTCATCAGGTGTATCGATTGCTTCATTCATCACATCAAGAATTGCAAGACGCGCTTCTTTTGCTTGTAGAAGTGCGCCAGCAAGAACTGATGCTGGGATTCCATCGAGCTTTGTATCTAATTGAAGGGCTGTAACGAAGTCCTTTGTTCCAGCGACCTTAAAGTCCATGTCGCCGAATGCATCTTCTGCACCAAGGATGTCTGTTAAAGCAACGTATTCAACTTTGCCATCAACATCATCTGAAATCAGACCCATTGCAATACCTGCAACTGGTGCACGTAGTGGAACTCCAGCGTTTAGTAGTGCCAATGTTGATGCACAGACTGAACCCATAGAAGTTGATCCATTTGAACCAAGCGCTTCAGAAACCTGACGAATTGCGTAAGGGAACTCTTCGCGACTTGGAAGTACTGGTACGAGTGCACGTTCTGCAAGAGCACCATGGCCGATTTCGCGGCGCTTTGGAGTTCCTACACGACCTGTTTCACCAGTTGAATATGGTGGGAAGTTGTAGTTGTGCATGTAACGCTTGTGATTTTCAGGATTGAGAGTATCGAGCTGTTGCTCCATCTTAAGCATGTTAAGAGTTGTGATACCAAGAATCTGAGTCTCACCACGTTCGAAAATTGCTGAACCATGAACGCGAGGAATTACTTCAACTTCAGCAGATAGTGGGCGAATATCGCGCAATCCACGTCCATCGATACGAATCTTGTCGCGTAGTACACGTTGACGAACTAATTTCTTAGTGAGAGAACGAAACGCAGCAGGAACTTCCTTTTCACGTCCTTCAAATTGCGCACTTACTGACTCTTTAACAGAGGCACTAATTTCATCAATCTTTGTTTCGCGTTCTTGCTTACCTGAAATAGTAAGTGCCTTAGCGAGATCAACTTTCGCTGCCTTTTCTACGGCTGCAAAAACATCATCTTGGTAATCCAAGAAGACTGGGAAATCAGCGGTTGGCTTTGCAGCAACCTTCGCAAGCTTTGACTGTGCATCACAAAGAATCTTAATAAATGGCTTTGCAGCATCCAGACCTTGTGCGACAACTTCTTCAGTTGGAGTTGGTGCGCCACCCTTAATGAGATCAATGGTGTGCGTAGTTGCTTCTGCTTCAACCATCATGATAGCTACGTCATCTTTAGTTACGCGACCAGCAACAACCATGTCAAAGACAGCCTTATCAAGCTGTGAATGATTAGGGAATGCAACCCATTGTCCGTCAATCAAAGCAACGCGAACGCCGCCGATTGGTCCAGAAAATGGAAGACCTGCTAGTTGTGTTGACATTGAAGCGGCGTTAATCGCAATCACGTCATACATGTGATCAGGATCTAGAGCCATAACTGTTACAACGATTTGTACTTCATTGCGAAGACCTTTAACGAAAGATGGGCGCAATGGGCGATCGATTAAGCGGCATGTAAGAATCGCATCTTCTGATGGACGTCCTTCACGACGGAAAAATGATCCTGGAATACGACCAACTGCGTACATCTTCTCTTCAACATCTACTGTTAAAGGAAAGAAGTCGAATTGATCTTTAGGTGTTTTTGAAGCAGTTGTTGCAGAGAAGATCATTGTTTGATCATCTAAATAGACTGCTGCTGCTCCGGCTGCTTGCTTTGCAAGGCGGCCTGTTTCAAAACGAATTTCTCGTTTTCCGAACTTGCCGTTATCAATTACTGCAACGGCGGAT
>JBEAYI010000092.1:0-3516 GCA_041159375.1 Actinomycetota bacterium | reverse complement strand
AGAATTAACGAACGCCGGCTTTATTAGCCGCACTCGCCATTGAAGACTTCTTGTTAGCAGCTGTGTTCTTATGAAGAACTCCCTTAGCAACTGCGATGTCTAGTGCCTTAGACGCACTACGAAGTTCGGTTGTGATTACAGCCTTGTCACCAGCAGTTACTGCATCGCGGAATTTACGAACAGCGGTCTTGATTGATGAGCTAACAGCCTTATTGCGAAGGCGTGCCTTCTCATTGGTCTTGATTCGCTTAATCTGCGACTTGATATTTGCCACGTGAAAAACTCACTTCTCTTTTGTAGTGCGAATTAATAAGGGTTATTAATAGATGCGTAGGCTACCAGCGCGTGCCCCTTACGCTCAAACTGAGATCCGGCGCCCATTTCGAGCGGTAGCTATCTCTGAAATCGCCTTTTCGAGTGCGTAAATCGGGTCACTCGCAGCCCCTTTCACTTCGGCATCAGCCTGCGCCACTGCTGCAACTGCAGCAGTTAATCCCTTGGGTGTCCAGCCTGCAAGTTGGCGGCGCGCTTTATCTATTTGCCATGGAGCCATTGCAAGTGAGCCCGCTAATTCGAAAGATTTTATATTTCTATTTGCTCCAGAAACTTTTGCTAATCCGCGAATAGCAGATGCCAGTGCACTCGTAATCATTACTGGATCTGTGCCAGTTGCAATGGCTCCGCGCAGAGTAATGAGTGCTTGCGAAAGATTTCCTTCGAGTGCGATGTCTGCAACATCAAAACCTGTTGTTTCAATACGTCCTTGATGAAATTTTTCAACGTGGGCTTCATCAATTGTTCCAGCTGGTGCATCGGAGACAATCTGTGAGCATGCCGCACTGAGTTCGCGTAAGTCTCCACCGACTGCATTAACTAGAGCAGTTACAGCAGCAGGTGAAGCTTTGCGACCTAAATCTAAAAATAGATTGCGAACAAACTCTTGTTTTTCGCTCTCTTTTTTAAGAGGCTCACACGCAATGATTTTTGCTTTAGCTTTCTTAATTGCATCGAGCAACGCTTTACCTTTAACGCCACCCTTGTGCATGAAAATTACGGTTGTGGTTGTATCCACATTATCTAAATAGCGTGTGATCTCATCGCGAGATTCTTCGGCTAAATCCTGCAATTCTTTAATGACAAGTGCGCGGCGCTCAGAAAAGAGTGATGGCGCAAGTGCATCTGCGATGTCTCCCACGATCACTTCGGAGGCAAAGAGTGTGGTTACTTCTGCGCTTTCTTCTTTCAGTTGTGAAGTCAGTTTCAGGAGTGCGCTATCTGCGAGTGCGCCTTCAGAGCCAAGGATGAGATAGAGATTGTCCATTGGCTTAACTTAGTTTACTTTTTGATCCAATAATCGTTGATGTACTTTTCGCCTTCATCACAGAAGAAAGTCACAACGTTTTCGACTTTGTACTGCTCCTTAAGGCGCTTAGCGGCAATTAAATGAGCACCAGATGATGGACCAACGAAGATTCCGTGAACGCGTGCAATGCGGCGCATCTCTTCGATTGCTACATCTGAGTGCACATCGATGATGCCATCTAATTCATGGTGGTGGCGAGTGACAATTCCCGGAATAAATCCATCTGCAATGCCTTCGATGAGGTGCTTGGAAACTTCGCCACACAAAATTGTGCATGATTCAGATGGCTCAAGTGCAATTACTTTGCAATTCGGATTAACAGCCTTGAATGCCTTACCGACTCCAATAATTGTTCCACCTGTACCAACGCCACCGATTACGAGATCTGGAAGTGCTGGCATTTGTTCAAGAATTTCTTGTCCAAGCCAATCGCGGTTTTCATCGACGTTCTGCTCATTATCAAATTGTTGTGGGGAGAAATACCCTGGCAAATCTCCAAGACGCTTTGCTTCTGCAAGTGCATCGTTAACGTGGAAGTCACCCATCTTATGAACTTCGGCGCCGAACGCTTCTGAAATTGCTGTGCGTTCCAAACTCATTCCATCAGGCATGATCACAAGCATCTTGTAACCCTTAACTGCTGCAACCATGCTCATTGCATTTCCAGTATTTCCAGAACTTGCTTCAACAATTGTGTCGCCAGGTTTTAACAAACCATCTTGTTCTGCTTTTTCAATAATGTATTTAGCGATGCGCGCTTTAATAGAACCTGATGGATTTAAATACTCCATCTTTACCCAGATACCTTCGATATTAATAAGAGGTGTATTTCCGATTGCATCCAAAATAGTTTTCATCAGAACACCTCTCACAATATGGAACGTAAAGACTTTGGTTAAGCGACGATATTAACTAATTTTGGCGCGCGCGCAATAACCTTCTTAGGCGTGCTGCCCGCTAGTTCGGCAACAATCGTTGGATGCGCAAGGGCTAAAGCTTCGATTTCTGCATCAGTAATGCTTGGTGAGACTTCGATGCGCTCTTTGATTTTGCCGTTGATTTGAATAACGGCTTCAACTGCATCGGCGACCAAAAGAGTGGGATCAACTTCTGGCCATCCAGCAAGTGCAACAGCTGGCGCGTGACCCAAACGTTCCCACATTTCTTCGGCAGTAAATGGTGCAACTAATGAAAGCATGATTGCAATTGCTTCGGTTGCTTCGCGTACTGCAGGATCTGCCGCGCCACAACCGCTATCAATTGCTTTACGTGTTGCATTAACTAATTCCATCATGCGTGCAACGGCTACGTTAAATCTAAATGATTCAACCGCAAAGGATCCGTCATGTAGTGCCTTGTGAGTTGCTTTACGAAGTGAAACATCGCCACTCTTAAAGTCCACACCAGGTGCACTTGTGACATCTCCTGATAATCGCCACGCACGAGATAAGAACTTTACTGAACCTGATGGTGAAACATCTGCCCAATCAACATCATCTTCTGGTGGACCAGAAAAAACCATTGATAAACGAATTGCATCTACACCGTGGTGCGCTAGTTCGTCAGATAAACGCACAAGATTTCCGCGGCTCTTGCTCATTGCAGAGCCATCCATCAAAACCATTCCTTGGTTAAGCAAGCGAGTAAATGGTTCGTTGAAATCGAGCATGCCGATGTCGTTAAGTACTTTGGTGAAAAAACGTGAGTACAACAAGTGCAGGATTGCATGTGTTACGCCGCCGACGTATTGATCAACTGGCAACCATGTATCAATATCTTTACGAGAAAATGGTTCGTCGTGATTTGTAGAACTTGGATAGCGCAAGAAATACCAGGATGAATCAACGAAAGTATCCATCGTGTCTGTATCGCGCTTTGCTGGCCCTGAACACTTTGGACAAGCAACATTGACCCAATCAGTTGCAGCTCCTAGCGGTGATGTTCCCTTTGGCTTTAAATCTAAACCTTCAGCAAGTGGCAATTGCAACGGCAGGTCTTTTTCTTCAACTGGTACTTCGCCACACTTTTCGCAGTGCACGATAGGAATCGGTGTACCCCAATAACGCTGGCGAGAAACAAGCCAGTCGCGAAGACGGTAATTTCGTGATGCTTTTCCGAGGCCATCTTTTTCAAGTTGGGCAATGATCTTTGTG
>JBEAYI010000091.1:0-3541 GCA_041159375.1 Actinomycetota bacterium | reverse complement strand
ATAAAAGACTGCGCCAAGCTTTGCTTCGCGATCGTAATATGGAGACAAGCGAACTTTACGATTTGATTCGTACTGCTCGAGTGGGTGAACAATTCCGTAAGTCTTATTAAATGACTCTGCAACGCGAGCTTTCACGTGCTTGTCATCTTTATGGTGCTCATGGAAGCGAGCGATATTTGATGCATGAAGATCGATCTTGGAATCTCCCAAGACCATCCACTCTGCAACAGACTTAGCAGTTCCTGGACCTTCCTTAATCCATACAGCAGCAACAGACCAGAGACCCTTAACTTCAGGAGTTTCTCCCAAGATAGGCATTCCGTCCGGTGTGTAAGAAAGAATTCCGTTACATGCATACTTCTCGCGAACGTTTTCATCTCCAACAATTGATGGCATCAATTCATATGAGTGCTCATCTTGGATATCAAAATCAACCTGCGTGAACGCAAACTCAGTTGGTGAAAGAGTTGCAGTTGCATTTGAAGGTAGATCTTCTGCGTTATAAAGAATTGGACGGTGTGCATAAGAACCGATTTCAAGACCTGTACCGTGTTGGCGCTCGTACATGAATGTGTCCATGTCACGAATAATTGGCCATTCGATATCGCCTTTTGCTCCAGCGAAGAATGGAACTGGTCCGATGTCTTTCATCTGGTGAACAGCAGGTGTCAATGGAATATGTGCACCAGCCATTGCTGCAAGCTTTGGTGACCAGCAACCTGTTGCGATTACAACGTAATCGGCTTCGATTGTTCCTTGATCAGTAACGACTGCTTTAACACGACCGTTTTCAGTTGTAATGTCCTGAACTTCAACATTTGCAAATGATTGTGCGGCGCCCATCTCTGCTGCCTTTTCGCGCATCAATGTACCTGTACGAAGTGAGTCAACAACGCCCACTGTAGGTTGGTAATAACCACCAAGGATTACCGTTTCATCAATGTATGGAACTAATTTCTTGACTTCTTCTGGGGAAATAATTCGACCACCATCGACGCCCCATGATTTTGCAGAAGTAATACGACGAGCAAGTTCTTGCATACGCTCTGGAGTACGAGCTACTTCAATTCCACCAGATTCGGTAAATGTTCCAAACTCTTTGTATTGACGCATGCTCTCTGCAGTAATTGCAGTCATTTCCTTGGAGTGATCCACAGGGAAAATAAAGTTAGATGCGTGACCAGTTGATCCACCAGGGTTTGGAAGCGGTCCTTTATCAATCTGGACGATGTCTTTCCATCCCAGCTTTGCAAGGTGATACACCATGCCATTGCCGACGATTCCTGCGCCGATAACGACGCACTTTGCCTTACTTGGTAACTTGCTGCTCATGATTTTTCCCCGTTTTTTTCTTCTTTGGTGGTGGTTGGTTAGAGATTCTTTCGAATTGTTGTTTCGAAACCTTCGACGTGATCGCGCATTGCCTTTGCTGCTGCTTTGCCATCATTTGCCGCAATTGCTTCAAGGAGCGCGCGGTGCTCGATGATTGCAGCAGAGAGCTCTTCTACCTGGTCAAGGGCTAGAAACCAGATTCGAAGTGCGTGGGCATAGTAATTATCGAGTGATGATGCTAAGAATTCATTGTGCGTGCACTCGTAAATGTGGTGGTGAATTCTTTGGTCGAGTTGAATCAATGTGCGCATTTCTGGCTTACCCTTGATTGAATCAATCTCTTTAATCAATTCAAGTGTGATTGCGCGATCAGATTTAGTTGAACGCACCGCGGCTAGTTCTGCGGCTTTGATCTCAAGGACTGCGCGAACTTCTGAGACCGCAGCTAAGTTTTCGACATCAACATTTGAAACAAACATGCCTCGGCGTGGAAATACTTCTACGAGTTTTTCATTTGCCAACAAACGCAGTGCTTCACGAATTGGTGTGCGACCAAGATTTAACTTCGCCATCAATGTGGCTTCAGAGATTAAAGAGCCTGGTTCTAATTCAAGAGTGATGATCTTTGAGCGAATAACTGCATACGCTTCTTCGGCAAGTGAAGTGCCTTCAGGTCCTCTGGTGAGGATCTCTTGGGAGGCGATGCTGCTCATATCCGGCATCGTATATCAGTTGTATACGAATGGATAGGTTCCTAGAAGAGGTATTTCACGAAGAGCCAGGCGCTGGCGCCGAGGCCGGTGACCAGCACTAGAGCTTTATAGAAGTTCGGATGCATGATTGTGGCCCAGCGACCCCCCAAGGTGCCGCCGACTGTTGAGCCTGCCAAGAGGGCGAGAGCAAAAGGCCAATTAACTAGTCCGCTAAATACATAGATGATGTTTGAAACAACACTTGTACAGCCCACAATTAAATTCTTAGCAGTGTTTAAAACAGCGGGATCCCGACGAGCATCTCGCGCCAGTACAGCAATAACCATTACACCTTGGCCAGGTCCAAAGTATCCGCAGTACACACCACTTGCTGCGATGCCTGCATTTTCTAAAGATTGATGGCGTTTGCCGCGATGTGGTTTAACTTTAATAAGAAGTGTCAGCGTTGCGCCGAGTAATAAAAATGGCACAAGCTTTTCAAAGACACGCGGCGGAAGAGTAAGTAATGCAATGGAACCAATGACCGCCCCTGCTGTTGAGATAACGATAAGTGAGGCATACTCTCGGACAAGGTCCTTGATGCGATGTCTGATTGCAATGAGTGCAAAAAAATTAGCTGGTGTAACACCGACTGCATTTGTGACAGCAGCACTTACGGGAGAAATTCCTGTGGCAAGTAAGACGGGGAAAGAAATTACTGATGCCCCGCCGGCCATTCCGTTGATCACACCAACAAGCAAGCCGACTGCTGCGATGGCTATGAATTCAAGCATCTACCAACCCTATACTCGGCACATGGCATCCGTACAGGTCCGACTCTTTGCAGTTGCACGTGCAAAAGCAGGTACTGAGTTGATTTCATGTGAACCAGGCTCACTTGCATCCATTGTTGAATCACTTAAAGCACACGGAGAATTAGCCACCGTATTGCCACAATGCTCATACCTTGTAGATGGCCTTGCGCCCTCAGATATAAATCAAAACATTAGCGCGGGAAGCACCATCGATGTTCTGCCACGTTTTGCAGGTGGCGCTTAACCACCTATAGCTGACATTGGTCGCTGTGGTTGAATAAATTTTGGATCATTAATCCCGTGCCCAGGTAACTTTCCTGCAACAGTTTTTCTAAAGCGTGCAGCAATATCTTCATCACTTGCTCCGTTGCGCATTGCTGTACGAAGGTCCATCTCTTCAAGTGAGAATAAACAAGAACGAAGTTGTCCATCAGAAGTCAGACGCAGGCGATCACATGCACCACAAAATGGGCGCGTAACACTGCCGATAATGCCCACTGTGGCTGGCCCGCCATTAACAAAGAACTCTTCGGCCGGAGACGATCCGCGTCCATCACATGGAGTTAATTCATACTTCTTCGACAAATCTGCGTAAATATCATCTGCTGTAACAAGTGAAGACCGTTCCCAAATTCCACCCGCATCAAGTGGCATCTGTTCGATAAAACGTAGCGCCAAGTTATTAGCAAGTGCCCATTCAAG
>JBEAYI010000090.1:0-4460 GCA_041159375.1 Actinomycetota bacterium | reverse complement strand
GGGTGTTTCAAATGTATTTTCAGGCCAAGCCGCACAAGAAATCTTCGGCAGCCAAGCCACGGTAAACATCCGACCAGAGCGCATTAAATTGGTATCACCTGATACAAAGCCACACACAGGTGAGCGCGGCATCGTCGGAACAATCATTGAAGCCTCATATATCGGCGCCACAACAATATTTTTAATTCAAACAGAGTCGGGGCAGAGAGTAATTGCCACCAGATTAAATGAAGAATTGCCAGATCAAGTCAACCGATTTGTAACTGGTGATCGGGTCGGTGCCGTTTGGAAAAGCGACCACTCGGCAGTGATACCTACCTAATATGACTAGAAATAGTCAGGTGAGAGGAAGTTCAATGAAAGGCAAGAAGCTATCAGCATTGAGCGTGTTGGCAGTATCGGTCTTGATTCTCTCTGGTTGTTCATCAAGTGACTCAGCCGGTGTGAAGATTGAAGTACCAGATATTCCTATGCACGAAGCAATGGGCGAATATGAAGGTGTAGTAAATATTGTTAACTGGGCTGGATTCGTCGATCCTAAGTGGACCGATAAGTTCGAAGCAGACACCGGTTGCATTGTTAAGTCACGTACAGCTGGAACAAGTGATGAAATGGTTACTTTGATGCGTACAGGTCAATATGACATTGTTTCTGCATCAGGTGACGCTGCGCTACGTCTGATCGTAGGCGGAGACGTTCAGCCACTTAATGTTGAATTAATTCCAAACTTCAGCGATGAAATTGCAGCAGGAATGCGCAATAACATCTATGACACAGTAAATGGCAAGCCATACGGTGTCCCAATCGGCCGCGGTGCAAACCTACTTCAGTACAACGATGATGTAACAAAGGGTGAGCCAAAGAGCTGGGATGTTGTTTGGGAAACAAATAGCCCATACAAGGGCAAGATCACTGCTTATGACGCACCTATCTACATCGCAGATGCTGCTGTGTATTTGAAGTATCACAAGCCAGAGCTAGGAATTCAAAACCCATACGCTCTAGATCAAAAGCAACTTGATGCAGCAATTGCATTGCTCAAGCAACAGAACACAATTATCGGCGAGTACTGGTCAGATGCAGTAGCGCAGATTACTTCCTTTGCTGGCGGCAACACTGTTGTCGGAACATCATGGGAAATTCTTCGCAAGTTCGCTGCTAAGCCAAACCTAAAGACAACTCTTCCAATTGAAGGTTCAACTGGTTGGTATGACTCATGGTTGGTTAGCTCAAAGACAAAGAACGTTAACTGTGCATACGCTTGGATGGATTACACAAGCACAGCATCAGTAAACGGCGCTATTGCTATGAACTTCGGTATGGCACCAGCTAATACTGCATTCTGCGCATCAAGTGCGATGGCACAAGCTCACTGTGATGAGTTTGCGGCAGAAGATGAGGAGTTCTGGAAGAAAGTTGCTCCATGGACAACTCCAATTGAAACCTGTGTTGATGGTCGCAAGGACGTTAAGTGCACCAGCTTCCAGGAATGGACTAACGCTTGGGCAACCATCAAGGGTTAACCAGCTAGTCAAAACAAGTAAATAAAGAGTGTGGGGATTTTTTAAAAGAGATCCCCACACTCTTTATCAAATTTATAAAAGAACAAAAATAAGAGACAGGTTCACATGAGCGCAGTGACAACGAAAGTCGGCACTAGGCCGGTTTCCTCGTACCTGTATAAGCGCGCACGGTTGAGATTATTTGGCCTTATCGCCCTGCCGATGTTTTGGATCGTGGGCGTCTACATCCTCTCACTCTTCCTTTTATTAATTACAGCATTTTGGTTTGTAGATCCCTTCACATCAAAGGTGATCCCGGGTTTTACTCTTGAAAACTTCATTTCACTCTTCACAGTCCAGGCCTATATCTCCACATCCATTAGAACCTTATTAATCGCACTAGCAGTCACCGTTGTCTCAGTTCTCTTCGCAGTTCCACTGGGTATCTATATGGCAAAGATTGCTCGTCCATGGGTTAGAAATGCACTGGCTGTTGCAATCACACTGCCACTGTGGGCAGGTTATTTAGTAAAAATTATTGCGATGCGCCTTGTCTTTACAGAAGAAGGTTTCTTTAACTGGGCACTTGCCCCCATTGGAATATCAGGTCCAACGTTTTCGATTCCAATTGTGATCTTGACGCTTACCTATCTTTGGTTTCCATACATGGCACTTCCTGTCTTCACAGCAATTCGCCAGATCCCGCCAAATCTCTTTGATGCATCCAGTGATATGGGCGCTAAAGGTTTCACCACGATCTATCGCATTGTTTTGCCGCTGATCGTTCCTGCAATCATCGCCGGCTCTGTCTTTACATTCTCTTTAAGCCTGGGGGATTACCTCGTAGCTAAATTCACCGGTGGCTCCACACAAATGATCGGCTCGATCATCGCATCCAACATCAACCTCAACCCACCAGTTGCAGCAGCCTTTTCTATGGTGCCAATCGCATTTGTTCTTATCTATCTGATGGTTGCCCGTCGCACCGGTTCTTTGGAGCGTATGTAGCCATGTTAAGACTTTCAAGAACCAGCAGAATCATCCTGATTACCATCGTCGGTTTCATTCTGATTTTTATGTATGTCCCGCTACTTGTTCTGATTTTAAACTCGTTTAACGAATCAAATATTTCAAGTTGGCCAATTGCAACCTTCTCAGTTAAATGGTGGGAATTTGCTGCCACATACCAACCCATTCGCACCGCACTTCTTAACTCAATTATCGTTGCAGCAGGCTCAACTATCATCGCGGCGTTCTTAGGGACCCTCGTTGCCTTTGCACTCAAAGGCTTTGATTTCTTCGGCAAGGGCACAGTAAATCTCTTAGTTGTACTTCCCATCGCACTTCCTGGAGTTGTCACAGGCGTTGCCTTTAGCAATACCTATAACTCATTTCTTTCTCCAGCAGGTTTTAACATCGGCTACTTCGGCATGATCGTTGCCCACGCAACATTTTGTATCGTCATGGTCTTTAACAATGTATTTGCTCGTCTAAAGCGCATGAACCCTTCACTGCAAGAAGCATCTGCAGACCTTGGCGCCGGTCTATGGCAAACATTTAGGCTTGTTACTTTCCCACAATTTAGAACCGCATTCGTTGCAGGCGCACTCCTCGCATTCGCCCTTAGCTTTGACGAAGTAGTTGTAACAATCTTCACCGCCCCACCTGGCGTGGACACCTTGCCGCTCTGGATCCTTAAAGAGATGTCACGCCCAAATAACGCAAGCGTTGTAAACGTCGTTGCAACGCTTGTAATCCTTATTTCACTGATTCCTGTCTACATCTCACAACGTTTAACCCGAGCGCAAGAAGAAGGCAAGTAGTACTTACTTCTTCTTACTCGAAGCATCTTTAACAAAGTAGAGAATCACCAAGAGTGCGAAAGTGCTAATAATCCATTCCATAACCAAATTCTACGCCTGAACCTCAACTTTCCTCCTGCGCAATCAACTGCCCTCTTGTATCTTTATTACCCAAGGGGAGTACTACCACAGCAACCACCGCTCTTGCAGTGGCGCTAACACTCTTGCTCTCCGGTTGCTCTTCTTCGAACACAACCGAAACGGCAATACAAGAAAGTGCCACACCCCAACCAAGTTGTTCAGAATCAGAGATAGATGGCGGCAGCGCATGGATCAAAGGACAACTAGCTGCCTTTAGTAAGCAAGATTTCGAAAGCGCCTATGGCTTTGCAACAGAATCATTTCGATCAGGCCGCTCACTAGAACAATTCATTTCAATCATCTCATCCGGCTATGGATTTCTTTTGAACTCCCGCACATACAGCGTCGGTAAATGCATTAAAGAAGGCGATAACTTCTTATTCGATGTCCAAGTAACCACTGATTCAGGTACTAAATACCCAATGATGTATGCGCTGACAAAAACAGCAGGCACCTGGGGAATCAACGCAGCAACTGTTGTGGCTAATCCAACTGAGCAAGAACCATCCGCGCCGATTGTCTAACGGCGCAAAACTTATTCAGTAGTACCTGAAAGAACTCCCAGACACATCTCATCTGATGATCCCTCGCCCCACGTCACATAACGTGGCTCGAGGACCTTTAGTTGCGGAATCTTCTGTCTAAGTGTCGGATCAAATGTGCACTCAACACGCACTGTGTCACCAGGATTTATCGAAATAGGCTTCTTTAACAGAGTTGGTGACTGATCATCAAAGTTGTAATTCGTCACATCCAGAATCGTTGTTGCATCATCTCGTCCTGGATTAAGAATTATCTTTAAAGTTCTTCCCAACAAGTGCATATGTGGACCTGCGGCAACAACGCTAAAAGGTTTAGTCATCATCTTGTCGCACCGAGAAGTTAAAGATGGTGTTGGCCTATTCGGATTTTGTCGGCACATTGCATTTAGCCCCAAGGCCTGCATGACACTTGAATTACCCGTGCGAGCTCCAAGATCCTTCAATGAAGCGTTGCGATCACAGAGCGGACCTGT
>JBEAYI010000089.1:0-3950 GCA_041159375.1 Actinomycetota bacterium | reverse complement strand
TCCCGGTACAGGAACATTTTTCGCAGTTTTTCCACTATTGCAACCTGGTAAGAATTACATGTTTACGATAATGATCAATGCAACACGTAATGGATATCCTGGAGAAATACGAGCAACAGTAGTTTTAGCTTCGGGTTTAACTGGACTTAAGAGTTCCTCAATCACAAGTTTTTACACGAAAAATATTGGTGCTTCTACCCAAACTACTGAGATTATGTTTCACGGAACTATTTCGGTTGGCGTAGATGTTGATTCAATTAAATTGACAATTCTTGATGTCGCAGGACATTCACTTAGCGACCCAATTAACTACTTAATAAAACTATGGAGCGGGTGACCGGGATCGAACCGGCATGGCCAGCTTGGAAGGCTGGGGCTCTACCATTGAGCTACACCCGCATGTTTGATGCAGTTTTTGTGCTGGGCTTAGGTTACCTCTGCCGCAGTACGGTTACCGAATCGGGGCTAACGCTATCGCCTCGGTTAGCGAGGGTGAAAATCTCGTCTAGACTCACCACTTGCGCCTCGGGGCGTAGCGTAGTGGCTAGCGCGCCTGCTTTGGGAGCAGGAGATCGGGAGTTCGAATCTCCCCGCCCCGACCATACTTTTTAACTTACTTATATAACTTATATAAAAGGAGTACTTCGTGAAGAGCACGGTAGAAACACTTTCTCCAACCCGTGTTCGTTTAGATATCGAAGTTCCTTATTCAGAGCTCACACAACATGTTTCTGATGCGTATAAGAAAGTAGCTGCACAAGTAAACATTCCTGGATTCCGTAAGGGAAAAATTCCAGCGTCAATGATCGATCAACGTGTGGGTCGCGGAACTGTTTTGGATGAGGCGATCAATTCAGCTCTGCCTGAGTTTTACAGCAAGGCAGCGCGTGAGCACACGGTTCTAGTTATTGGCCGTCCAACTGTGGATGTTAAAGAGTTCGTAGATAACGAGAAGTTGGTCTTTACTGTTGAAGTAGATGTGCGTCCAGAAGTTAAGTTGCCTGATTTTTCTAAGATTGAAATCAAGGTCGATGACGTAGTTATCACTGACTCAGATATCACCGAACAGGTAGACGAACTCCGCGCTCGCTTTGGAACGCTTAATACTGTTGAACGCGCAATCAAGAACGGTGACTTTCCAACACTAGATCTGACCGCTCGCATTAATGGCGAAGAAGTAGATGGCGGCGCAGCATCTGATATCTCATACGAAGTTGGCTCGAACCGCATGATTGATGGTCTAGACGATGCGCTCATCGGAATGAGTGCGGGGGATAAGAAAGATTTTGAAACACAACTAGTTGGACAAGCCGAAGGCGAAAAAGGTGTTGTAGAAGTTGTTGTCAAAGTTGTTAAGGAACGCGAATTGCCGCCTATGGATGATGCCTTTGCAAAGCTCGCATCTGAGTTCGATACATTGGATGAATTAAAGGCAGATTTTGCTACTCGCTTAGAGCGCGTTAAGAAGATGGAACAAGGCGCACAGGCTCGTGATTTGCTCGTTGAGAAATTGTTGGCCGAAACCGAGATTCCAGTTCCTGATCTTTTAGTAGATGAAGAAGTAAATGATCACCTCTCTGGTGAAGGTCGCTTAGAAGATGCAGAACACCGCGCAGAAGTAGATGGACAAGTTCGTTCATCACTTAAGTCAGATTTCTTGCTCGATGCAATTGTTAAGGCCGAAGAAGTTCAAGTTACAGAGGTTGAACTCACCGAATACTTAGTGCGTACTTCACAGCGCTATGGAATGGCTCCAGAGCAATTCGCTCAAGAGTTACAAAAGGCTGGACAGATTCAACAACTCGTTGCTGAAGTGGCACGCGCTAAAGCACTAGCTGGTGTTCTCTCACGTATTTCGATTAAGGATGCATCGGGTGCAGCTATCGATCTCGAAGCCCTTGCTCCAAAGCCAGCAGCAACTCCAGTAGCGGAATAATCTCTGCGCTCTGAGCGAACATGGGCGCTTTCACGCTCTTAATCGAACAAATTGGGAAGCATTTCTGTGCTGACATTGTTAAGGTCACTACAGGAGATATAAATATCAGGAGGACTTCACGTGGAGCAGATGAACCCGCAATCATTGCCAGTAGTTGCGCAAGCATCACCGGCATCAATGGGTGGACTAGACGAACAGGTCTATAGCCGCTTGCTCCGTGAGCGAATTATTTTTCTAGCAGGCCAAGTTGAAGACAACATGGCTAATGCAATTTGTGCGCAGATTCTTTTACTTGCTGCCGAAGATTCAGAGAAAGATATTTACCTTTACATCAACTCACCTGGTGGATCCATCACTGCAGGTATGGCGATTTATGACACGATGCAATACGTAAAAAATGATGTTGCAACTGTTGCAATGGGAATGGCTGCATCAATGGGTCAGTTCTTGCTTACAGCTGGCGCACCAGGAAAACGTTATGCACTACCAAATGCGCGCATCTTGATGCACCAACCACTCGGTGGCATCGGTGGAACAGCAACAGATATTCGAATTCAAGCCGAGAACATGGCTGCAATTAAGAAGAAGATGGCAGAGCTCATCGCGCACCACACAGGTCAAAGCGTTGAGAAAATTACTGCAGATTCAGATCGTGATCGCTGGTTCACAGCAGATGAAGCAAAGGAATACGGCTTCGTAGATCAGATTGCACAATCAGAGGGTCAGGTTTCAGGCAACGGAGGAAAAGCGAAATGATGAATAACATTCCAGAAATTACAAACCGCTACGTTCTTCCAACCATTGAAGAAAAAACAGCTTATGGTTTCAAGCGTTTAGATCCTTATACAAAACTATTCGAAGAGCGCATTATTTTCCTTGGTCAGCCAATTGATGACACCGTTGCAAACGATGTTATGGCTCAGTTATTGACACTTGAATCAATGGATCCAGATCGCGACATCATGATTTACATCAACTCACCAGGTGGATCATTTACAGCGCTCACTGCAATTTATGACACGATGCAATTCGTTCGTCCAGATGTGATGACAATCTGTCTTGGACAAGCTGCATCTGCAGCAGCCGTGCTTCTTGCCGGTGGAGCAAAGGGCAAGCGTTATGCACTAGAGAATTCACGAATCATGATTCACCAACCTTCATCTGAAGGTGGCGGACAGGCATCTGATATTGAGATTCAAGCTCGCGAGATTCTGCGCATGCGCACACTTCTCGAAGAGTTAATTTCTCGTCACTCAACTCGTTCTCCTGCAGAAATCGCAGCGGACATCGAGCGCGACAAGATTCTTACTTCGGCAGAAGCAGTCGAATACGGACTAATTGATCAAGTTCTAGCCAGCCGTAAAGCAAAGGCTTAACACAAACTTTTCGCTGAATTATTCTCTCGGCGAACAGAGCAAACCTTCTTTATCCCGCGTATTTGCGCGCCTTCAATCTATTCTTATGTACTAGAAGTTCCCAGAAATTTCCCCCAATGGGAACAAAGGAGTGAGATGACACGCATCGGCGAGACTAGCGATCTGCTGAAATGTTCCTTCTGCGGTAAAACTCAGAAGCAAGTCAAGAAATTAATTGCCGGTCCTGGTGTTTACATCTGCGACGAGTGCATCGAACTCTGTAACGAAATCATTATCGAAGAGCTTGCAGAAGCAGGAACACTCGGACTAACAGAACTTCCAAAACCTGCTGAAATTTTTGAATTCCTTGATCAATACGTAATCGGACAAGACCGAGCAAAGAAGTCACTTTCAGTTGCCGTCTATAACCATTACAAGCGCGTTCAATCAGGGGATACAAAGCGCGAAGACTCAATTGAATTAGCAAAGAGCAACATTTTGCTTCTTGGTCCAACGGGCTGTGGCAAAACACTTATGGCACAAACTCTTGCTCGCATGCTCAACGTTCCATTTGCAATTGCAGATGCAACTGCTCTTACAGAGGCAGGCTATGTAGGCGAAGATGTAGAAAACATTTTGCTTAAGCTTTTGCAAGCTGC
>JBEAYI010000088.1:0-3662 GCA_041159375.1 Actinomycetota bacterium | reverse complement strand
GCATCAAACATGCGGGTGTAGCTCAATGGTAGAGCCCCAGCCTTCCAAGCTGGCCATGCCGGTTCGATCCCGGTCACCCGCTCCATAGTTTTATTAAGTTATTGAACCAACTTCGGTGAAGGCAAAATAACCACTTAGCACTACTTCATAAATTATTGTTTGGGCCGTAGTTACTTTCACAAACATGTTAAATGGACTTATCACTAAGGATCCATCAATGACCAAGTCAGCACTAATGTTTTGTGAGAAAAATGTGTCTGGAGAAATATATTCCTTACCTGATGAAACCGAATATCCAGTTGTTATTGGAATAGAGCCAGCGGTACAGAAAACTTCCAGAATCAATATCGTATCCAAATCTCCATAAGATGGTTTAGAGCCTGAGATGTTTATGTGCATTGAATACTTCTTACCGGGGAGCAATGATCCAAAGTTATTGGATTGTGCAGAAGGATCTGCAGTCCCACTTAAGGTGTTAATGAACGAAAAAGTCCCCAGCGACACTGATGTCACGCCACTAATTCCCGGAGATCCCGAAGCACCCGGAGCACCCGTTGCGCCAGTACTGCCTGCTGGTCCAGGAGGTCCCGCTGGACCAGCACTTCCAGATGCACCCGCTGCACCTGTTTCACCAGCTGCGCCATTAGATCCTGCAGCGCCAGCTAATCCTGTTGCACCTGTACTTCCAGTTGCTCCTGCTGTGCCTGCAACTGTTGATGTATTTGTAATTGTTTTACCGTCTGATCCTGCAACACCTGGTGTGCCAGTTTTGCCATCTGTACCCGCGGTTCCTGCTGTGCCACGCAATGAAATTGGAAGTGGCCATGCGTTATTTTTCTTTGGTCCATAGATGTTTAAGTTCTTTGTATCAATGTAGAAATCTCCATTAATACCAATCGATTTAGTTGGTGCATTTGTTCCGTTGAGAATTGTGTTTGGAATTGAATTCGCTGTTCTGCCTGCAGACTTGAATTTGGTGACGGATTTCGTGGCTGCAAAACCTGGCTGAACAGCGAAAAGTGAGAGTGCGCAAAAGATTGAGATAAAGCGAGTCAATGAACGTTGGCTCATCATGATGGAAGCTCCTTTTTAGTTGAACCCCAGTCTTCGCTCTACTTAGCTTCACGCGTATAGGTCTACCCCTACACCGGCGTTGTGGGAGTGGTAGCGCTCGCCGCAGAAAAACTCACATGGACCCCACAGGATTCTCGCCTTTCTTTTTGAATGTGTGGGGGTTTATTACGACTAGTTAATGGCGTGGGGCCATTAATGAAAGTTCTTACGGGACGAAGGGACAGTCAATGTCAAAAAGAACAATTGCAACTGTTGTACTAACAACTTTTGCACTTTCCGCTGGTGGCTTTGGAACAGCAAATGCTGCTACAAAATCAACGCGAACTGTTGTCACTAAATCTGTTACAAAAGTTTCGCAACCAGGTGTGAACGCACGCAGTCTGGGCGGGCCAGCTGCTGCACTAGATGGCATCCTGTCTGGTTTAGTAACCAAGGGAACAATTACTCAGGTTCAAGCAGATGCAATTAAGGCAGCAGTGTTGAGCGCTGCAGAAACTGCAAAAGCTAATCGTCCTGCAAAGGTCGGTGGACCAGATCGTGCAGCTTTGGATGCATTGATTTCTTCTACGCTCGGAATTAGTACAGCAACAATTAAATCGCGATTGCAAGCGGGAGAAACACTTGCTGCAATAGCAGGCGATAAGAAAGATGCATTAATTGCAGCTCTCGTTGCAGAACATTCCAAGAGAATCGATGCAAAAGTTGCTGCAGGAAAAATCACTGCTGCTCAAGCCACTACTTTAAAAGCTGATCTCGTTGCTCACGTGACGCAAGAAATTAGCTCACTAAAGGGCAAGAGTGGGCGTGGTGGACCTATGAAAGCGCAAGCTCCTCTAGGTGCGCCAACGAACTAGATATTCGTATCTCCTCCTTACGGGTAAGAGGGACCCGCTACTAAGAAATTAGTGGCGGGTCTTTCGTTTTGTAGTAGTGCGCGTGAGAGTATTTCGCCATGCGCGTACATATCGGTAGTGATCATGCTGGGCTTGAATTAAAGAACGCACTCGTTGAACACCTAAAGAGTTCTGGTCACGACGTTGTTGATCACGGTCCGCATGAATATGACGCACTCGATGATTACCCAGTTTTTTGCATTCCAGCTGCCCAGGGCGTTGCTAATGAAAAAGGTTCTTTTGGAATTGTTTTGGGCGGTTCAGGAAATGGTGAGCAAATGGCTGCCAATAAAGTTAAGGGAATCCGCGCAGCACTTGTTTGGAGCGTTGAGACTGCAAAATTAGCTCGCGAACATAATGATGCCAATGTAATTGCAATTGGCGGGCGTATGCACCCGATTGAAGTCTGCAAAGAACTTATTGATGTTTTTCTAGCAACACCATTTAGCAATGACGAACGACATATACGTCGTATCGGGCAGGTTTCTAACTTTGAAACAAAGGGTTCTATTTAACCTTTTGCAACGTAGTGAAAATCGCTGACGCGGTGATCTTTAGCTAAACCTTTTCCTTCAAACTTTGTATACGGCCGCCAATTGGGGCGAGCTACTTCTCCCCCAGTGAAATCAATAGATACGGAGAAAACATCTCTGATCCATTCAGCGTATGGAACCCAATCTGTTGCGATGTTTATGTATCCATCTGATTTTAGTTTTAGGTGAACCAGCGCAAGGAATTCGGCGTTAACAATTCTGCGCTTGTTGTGCTTTAACTTTGGCCACGGATCTGGGAAGAATAAGTGGAATCCATTGATGCTGTGATCGGCAAACATTGTCTGCAGAATTTCGATTGCATCGCCTTCGATAATGTAAACATTAGTTAACTCGTGCTCCTCAATAAGTGAGAGAAGCTTTCCAATACCGGGTGGATGCACTTCAATGGCGATATATCCATTTTCTGGATGAGCTTTTGCAATTTCAGCAGTGGCATCACCCATTCCAAATCCGATTTCAACAATCACATCTTTTACATCTGGAAACAAATTATCGATATCTATTGAGGTTCCGAATTCAATTCCAAAGCGGTCCCATGAACGGATAAGGGCAGCGTTTTGCGCCCGAGTCATCCGCTTCCCGCGTAAGCGAAAGCTCTTGATCCCCGACTCTTGAGTTTGGTGGCGTTCCATTGGGCAACTCTTACATGCTTAGATATCAACCTGAAATCACACACGTTAAACATTCTGAGGAGTTCTTGTGCCAGGAGTAAATCTGACCCGCGACGAAGCCGCTACACGCTCTACTCTGGTTAAAACCCACAGTTATCGAATTGATCTTGATCTCACAACAAGTGCTGAAACATTCATTGCTAAAACGACTGTGAAATTCTCTGGATTAAAGCCTGGGCAATCCACATTTATTGATGCCGTTGGAAAGCGCGTGGTTACAGCAACTCTTAATGGTGTTGCCTTCGACGTTAAAGATTACGACGGAGAAAGTATTCATCTTCCAGCGCTGGCTGCTGAGAATGAATTGTTTCTTGAAATGGAAGCGAATTACTCAAATACGGGCGAAGGTTTACACCGATTCGTAGATCCTGCAGATAACGAGGTCTACCTCTACACCCAATTTGAAACGGGAGATGCACGTCAGATGTATGCCTGTTTCGATCAACCCGATCAAAAAGCTACTTTTACAA
>JBEAYI010000013.1:0-18815 GCA_041159375.1 Actinomycetota bacterium | reverse complement strand
ACTCGTGCACCGACTCCGCGAATTGGTTCTAGTCGCGCAGCATCTGGTGTGCTTAAAACTGGAACTGGTTTAACAATCGGATCTGCAGGAGTTGGTGATTGCAAAGAACGTTCACGAACAAGTTTTTGTGATGCGGGAGTTTGCCCTGCTGGTGTTGCTGCTGGTGCAACTGGTGCAGGTGCTGCCACTGGTGCTGGTGCTGGTGTTGGTGTTGCTGATTGTGCAGCGGGTGCAACCGGTGCAGGTGTTTGCGCAACTGGTGCAGGAGTTACTGGTGCTGCCGCAGCCTTTGGTGTTGGTGGTGTTCCACCACGAGGCGCTCCTGCAATTGGTGCACTTGTTGAAGAAGTTGAAGAAGTTGAACCCGAAGAATTTGGGTTATATGTTTTAAAGAATTCAATCCAAGATGGTTCAAGTGAAGTTGGGTCAGATAAGTAACGCTCGTACATTTCGTCGACGAGCCATTCATTGGCTCCAAAGTCCTGATTCGGATCTTTTGCCGACACTGGCGCTCCCCTACTTGGCGATTTTTACAATAACCACTTACTTACAAGGCCAAGACTATCGGCATGCACGCAGGGATAAAAATAAGGAAAGCACCTGAAGAAGGCGAGATTGACCACATAAATCAGCCGATTTCTGGGCGGGCCATGAAGTCAGCGGGCACATCGGCAATCTTTGGGGCACAGTATCGCCATGAATATGTCGAGTGAATCCGCTTCCAAACTGGCATTCGTCACCGGTGGATCTCGCGGTCTCGGATACGAAGTTGCCCGCGGATTAGCTCGCACAGGAATTAGCTCTGTACTAATTGCAAAAGATTCGGATCGATTAGAAAACGCTGCCAAACAACTGCGTACAGAATTTCCGGGAATTACATTTGAAATAAGTTCGTGCGATTTAGAGGATCAAGTACAGGCAAGAAAAACTGCCGAAGATTTATTGGGTAAATACGGCGCACCATTCGCACTCGTTCTGGCTCATGGCGTTATGAGTGAAAAAATGTCTAAGACTTTGAGAACAACGGAAGCGGAATGGCGCCGAGTAATGGCGATTAATTTAGATTCTGTTTTCACACTCGTAAATGTTTTAGGTGGGCCGATGGCCGAGGCCAGAGATGGACGACGTGTTGTTATCTTCTCTGCATGTCTTGGACGAATGTCAGGACCGGGAAATGCTGGAGGCCTCGCGCCATATCGAATTAGTAAAGCTGGCGTTAATGCATTCGTTAGAAATCTTGCACACGAAACAGGACTTGGTGCACGCGGTTTCTATGTTGATGCAATCTGTCCAAACCATTCCCGCACCGACATGGGCGGTGCCGATGCACCTCGCAGCGCCGAAGAAGGCGCAGAGTGCGCAGTCTGGTTAGCAACTCGTGAATTTAATACGGGCGATACAACAGGAGTGCTTTGGGAAGATCGACAGATTGTTGAATGGTGATTATTTCTTCTCAGGAACAATCGATACAGCGCAATAAATAGTAAGCGCGGCATAAAGAGCTAGAGGAAGCGCCGCCCACCAAAAACCGGCTTCAAAAATATATTTAGAAACACCAATTGCGATGAGGTTTGCAAGAACTGCTGGTGCGCGGCCGTACATTTTCTTAGTCATATATCCATTGGCTGAAAGCAATAAACCAATTCCACCAAAGAGCGTCATAAACAAGATTCCAGAGATCACAAACCACTCGATTGAGCCCTCTGTTATCAATCCTTTGACGATTAAGTACAAACCGAGCGCAAGAATGAATGCACCTTCGATGCGAAGGAGGGCTACCACCGTAGACCGGCGGAACTCTGGGTTGGACAATGAAAACGTCATGAGAAGAACTTTACTTGCCTGCCGATGAATAACTCAAACTTTTCCCATGACGGAATCCATGACACATTTACAAATCTTGCTGCACCCAATTACTTCTATGAAGAACTTAATCGACTGGTTGCACGATATGAACGCTCTCAGGCTGAATTTAGAATTATCAACATTACTTTTGCAGGTATCAAGAACGGTCACGAATCTGAAATATTGGAGATGGCGGCGCTGCTTCGAACCTTGCTTCGTGGTGAAGATTTAGCTGCGCGATTGGGAATGTACGAATTCGGTCTGCTCATTAATGGATCCCATTACGAATCCTTGGCGCAACGAATTGAAGAGGGATGGAAAGCTTCCGTTGATAATAAAATTGCATTAAATTTTAAAATAGGTGAACCTCAAAAAGGTTTGAGTACCCTGCAACTTCTCAACAAAATGGATGAGCATCAATAAGTAGGGACCTGCTTTATCTCTTATCCACCATATCTATTTTTGTCTGACGGTTGGTGACTTCAACTTTTAATCTCCCGTTATGAATTCCATCAAAGAATCTATGGATATAGAAGTTACCTTTGGGCCCCTGGCTCAATTCATGCGCGATGACACTGTTGAAGAAATTTGGATTAACTCTCCTGAACGAATTTTTATCGCTCGTGCGGGTAAAAGTGAACTCACAAACTTGCTGTTAACCACAGCCGAAGTTCACAACATTGTTGAAAGAGCACTCATGTGGAGTGGTAGACGATTAGATCTTTCTCATCCCTTTGTCGTTGCACGAATGCCTGATGGGAGCCGACTTCACGTAACAATTCCTGAAATTACCGCAGAACATTGGGCAGTCAATATTCGAAAGCATTTGCTAAGACACTTAAATCTAACGGATCTGATTTCTCGTGGAGTTCTAACGGAAAAGATAGCTCAACTGCTTAAGCACTCCGTTCATGCGGGTTTAAACATTTTAGTTAGTGGCGCTACTCAATCAGGAAAAACCACAATGCTTAACGCATTGGCTTCGAGTATTCCGGTCTCGGAAAGAGTGATAACAATCGAAGAAGTTTTCGAACTTAAACCAAACTTGCCTGACGTAGTTCAAATGCAAACACGATCAGCCAATCTTCAAGGCACGGGCGAAATTCCTTTGCGGCGATTAATCAAGGAATCGCTGCGTATGCGTCCCTCCAGAATTATTGTTGGAGAGGTTAGAGAAGCAGAAGCGTTAGATCTACTCATCGCCTTGAACTCAGGTTTACCTGGAATGGGAACTTTGCACGCTAACTCGCCCAAAGATGCAATCATTAAATTACAGACACTTCCATTATTAGCCGGCGAAAACATCTCTCACAAATTTATTGCTCCTACTGTTGCAGCTGCCATTGATTTAATCATTCACGTGCAGATGGATCAAAGTGGAAAGCGACGGATCTCAGAAATTGCTGCGCTGACTGGTCGCTATGAAAACGATCGTCCTGAAATTGAATCACTGTGGAAATGGAATATTGACCACTACGTTCGTGGATTAGGTGCACTTCCAAAACCAGAGAAGTTCGCCGCAATTGGTTTCCCTCTTGAATCTTGGTGGAACAAATGAACTATTCATGGAAATCTCTCTTCAAGCATTCTCACTACCGAACACTTCTGATTGGATTCGCTACTGGTTTATTGGTTTTTATCCTCACTCAATCTCTAATACTCGCTTCACCTTTTACTTTACTCACTGCAGGTTCACACTTTGCTATTTCTCGAGGTAAGAAAAACAAGTTCGCTGCACAGTTGAGTAGTGCCTGGCCAGAAGTTATTGATCACTTAATTTCAGGAATTTCATCTGGTTTATCACTTGCAGAATCATTAACAGGATTGGCTACACGAGGCCCCGAAATAGTTCGTCCAGCCTTTCATGAATTCCACATTCGACTGCAAAATGATGGGGATTTTTCAGGCGGAATACAGAAACTTAAATCATATTTTTCAGATCAAAGTAGTGACCAAATTTTTGAAGCAATACTTCTATCAAAATCTCTTGGGGGAAATGAGTTGATGTCGATTTTGCGAACTGTGGGAGATTTTATTCGTCAAGATGTCGCATTGCGCAAAGAAATTGAAATCAAACATGGTTGGGTGAAAAATTCTGCACATCTATCCGCAGCGGCTCCATGGTTATTGCTCTTACTGCTCTCAACACAGCCAGGGACGGTTAATTCCTATTCAACTCCAACAGGTGCCTTGATACTTGCTGCAGGAGTAGGGATGACAGCTCTTGCATATATCTGGATGAATTACTTAGGAAGACTTCCACGAATTCCTCGAGTGTTTAGCAAATAATGAATCTGGCTATCGCAGTTCCTTTATTACTCTCAATGAGTAGCGCCTACTTTCTATTGCTAGATGAAGATATAAATCAGTCAAGTCGTTTTATTTCAAAGCGAAAAGACAAGGCAACAGCGCTATTCCCAAAAATGCGTGACCATGAATCAGTACAACATCGACTTCAAGAACTTGGCAAAAATAAGGTTCAAGATCTGAATCAATTCAGATTTACACAAATTGCAATCGTGATGGGTTCAACTTTTGGGGCCAATGTCTTTCTCTCCCTTTTGGGTAAATCTCTATTCCTGAGCACTTTGGTTTCCTTCTTTGTTGGAATTTCTGCATACGTAATCGCAGATAGAGCCCTAACGAAAAAAATCGCAAAGAATCGAACTCTGCTTGAAAGTGAATTCCCGGCAATTGTTGAAATGCTTACTCTGTGTATGGCAGCAGGAGAAACTCCTCTGGGCGCTATGTCTCGTGTATCTCAACGGTCATCTGGTTTGTTGAGTGCTGAATTTTCATTGGTCATTCAATCAGTCACCTCGGGAATTCCATTTCAATTTGCTTTGGATGAAATGGGACGAAGAGTTAAGTCCACTCATATTCGACGATTTGTAGATGCACTGATAACTGCAATGCTTCGAGGAGCACCTTTGGTGGATGTCTTGCAAAGCCACGCTAGAAATGCGCGAGAAGCCGAACGAAACAGAGTCCTTAGTGCGGCAGGTAAATCAGAAGTTTCCATGATGATTCCTGTGGTCTTCTTAATCTTGCCAATCTCAATTCTCTTCGCACTGTGGCCATCGCTATCTAATCTCAATCTTTTTCTTGCTTAGTTCGAGGCGAGTAATTAACAAATAATTCTTGTCCACACCTTCAGGTTTTCTCTCAAAGGTAAGACGATATTAATTAGAGGATCGGTCACAAATCACTCGAACAGAAATCTAGGAGAAATATGAAGCTCAAAAATAATGGGATTGAAAATGCATCAATAAAAGTTGCCCTCAACATCTTTAGGGCTCAATCACTCCTCAAGAGAAAAATGAATGAATCAAAGTTCATCGCTGAACTTCGTGATGAGCGTGGAGATGTTCCAGGATGGGTTTTGGTTGTTTTGATGACAACAGGACTCGTAACAGCCATTTGGACAATAGCCTCACCAAGATTAAGCGCAATCTTGAAGAACTCTCTCGATTCAATGAATGGAATTCGCTAACTAATGCACAAGGAGAAAATTCGCAAAAACCGTTTTTTCTTTGGAGCGTTACGTGCGAATACAAATAGAGCAGTAAAGGGAGTGCAAGACGAGAGCGGATCCGTCGAAAGCGCTTTGGTTTTAATCCCTTTACTGATTCTGTTTCTGGTGACAATGCAAATAGGAGTTGCAATAAATTTTAGAAATATTGATAGAACTTTTGCCCAGAGCGAAGCCTCAGAAAGGGCAATCTCTGGTCAATTCACTTCTGCTGATCGAGTGATGGAAGTTAATCCATTTGGGACCTTCAACACTTTGGGCATTTTGATTACAAGAAAAGTAAGTAGCATTCCGGTTTTAATTCCATTTATCGGAAGTTTTATAAATAAGGGTCACCGTTCAGAAGTTACCGGCATAGCTGTTCTCGAGACTCTTTCATGAGAAATTTGATTGCAAAGATTCGTTCCGAAGAGGGCAGCGCTGCTGTTGAGTTTGTCCTACTCGCTATTCCTTTGTTCATTCCAATAATTTTGTTTATGAGTTCATTCGCTGACGTGAGTGATAAAGAATCGATTGCCAGAACTCTTGCTCGAGAGAGTGTTCGAGGATTTGTGTTGTCGCGAGGGGATGTATCTGCATATTCAACTGCACACCACATTGCCACTGAAGGTGCGATGGCTCTCGGTTTAGATGCCCACGAAGTTTCCTCGATGAAGGTCAGCATTCGATGTGAAGCATGGCCATGTATAACTCCACGCAATCGAATTTCACTAACTATAACTTTCCATTCAAATCAGGGTAATAGAGAGATTAAAGCTACTGCTGAGGAAGTTTTATCACCATGGGTCTGAAAGCCATTCTCGAAGATGAGGAAGGTTCTATTTCCATATTAATCATTGGACTCTTCGTCGTAACAGTTGCAACTGTGCTTGTGATAACAAATATTGCATCTATCGCGATTGCCCAGCGATCTTTGGTGCAAGCAAGCGAAGCTGCTGTCCAGCGCGGTGTTCAGAATTTAGATCTCGAGGCATATTACGTTGGTGAAGGTGGAATGCTTAGCGGAATTTTGAATAACGGCGAAGTGCCAATTCCAATTGAATGTGGTTCTGCTAATTCTGCTATTAGTGACGAGTTGCAACACTGGAACTCTGCAAACAGTGCGCTCTTACGGCGAGAAATCCGAGATATCTGGATTAGTGAATTCAATTGTGACGGAGTATCAGTCGGAATTAGTACCTCTGCATTCGCAGTTCTGCCACTGCAACTTCCATTCATTAACCTCAAAAATATTGAATTACATACTTCAGTAGGTGCGACAAATACTCGCTCGAAGGGCTTATATCTCTTCGGTATTCGCATTTCTTAGTTGGATGCATTCATGAAATTCTTTTAAGTTACTTATCTCGCTATCCTTTACCCATGGCTGCGCGTGAATACGGGATAGAGATTGGTGCTATTGACGCGACCCTTGTTTCTATTGAAAAGGTTTTAGATTTACCGAAATTGCGTAAGTTGGCTGCTGATTTAGAAGAGCAGGCTGGTGTTCCTAATTTGTGGGACGACCCAGAGAGTGCGCAAAAGATTACGAGTCGTTTGTCTCGGACTCAATCAATAATCTCGAAGTTAGAGAGTTTGCGACAACGGGTTAGTGACTTGCCTATTCTTATTGAGTTAGCACAGAGTGAGAGTGACACAGCAGCTGCAATGGCAGATGCTGAAGCAGAATTAGATGCAACTAAGAAAGCAGTGAGCGAATTAGAAGTTCAGACACTTCTTAACGGTGAATACGATGATCGCGATGCGCTGATCACTATTCGTTCTGAAGCTGGCGGAGTTGAAGCAGCGGATTGGGCGCAGATGTTGATGCGCATGTATCTGCGTTACTGCGAACGTCATGTGTTGAAGGTGGACATTCTCGAAACTTCTTATGCCGAAGAAGCAGGAATTAAATCGACAACTTTTAAAGTAAGCGCGCCATATGCCTATGGCACTTTGTCTGTTGAACAAGGAACTCACCGACTAGTTCGTATTTCTCCATTCGATAGCCAGAGTCGTCGCCACACATCATTTGCTGGCGTCGAAGTTGTGCCTGTTGTGGATCAGAGCGATCACATTGAAATTGATGAAAAAGAAATCCGTGTAGATGTTTATCGCTCATCTGGTCCTGGTGGACAAGGCGTTAATACAACGGACTCTGCGGTTCGCATTACTCACATTGCAACTGGCATTGTGGTTTCTTGTCAGAACGAGCGCTCACAGATTCAAAACCGTGCAACAGCTATGGCTGTATTGCAATCTAAATTATTAGAACGTCGTCGCCAAGAAGAGCAAGCAAAAATCAATGCTCTTAAAGGCGATAACTCTGGTTCATGGGGAAATCAAATGCGTTCATATGTATTAGCTCCGTATCAAATGGTTAAAGATTTGCGCACTGATCATGAAACTGGAAATACAGGTGCTGTTCTTGACGGAGAAATAGATGACTTCATCGAAGCTGGAATTCGTTGGCGTCGCAGTTCATAAATCACGCGTGATTTGCCACACTCAGAGAAAAATCACAGGCTCTACTAGTACCTAATTCCCGAGAAAAGTGCACTCATTCCATAAACTATGGACAGTAAGGAAAGCGCAGCGAAATTCTTTTTTGAGGGTGAGAAAGAAGTTGGTGGCGCTTACACCGAATTAATAGGAGCGCGCACGTGATTCGTTTTGAAAATGTAACGAAGGTTTATCCGGGGCAAGAACGTCCTGCTCTCGATAGCGTCTCCCTCGAAATTGTTAAAGGTGAATTCGTATTCCTTGTTGGTTTATCTGGTTCAGGTAAGTCCACATTCCTTCGTTTGATTCTGCGCGAAGAGCGTCCAACCTCAGGAACTATTCATGTTGCTGGAAAAGATTTAGGAACACTTGCTGCGCACAAAGTTCCAGAACTTCGCAGACAAGTCGGAACTGTTTTCCAGGATTTCCGTTTGCTCCCAAATAAAACTATTGCCGAAAACGTAGCTTTCACACTGCACGTACTCGGATACTCACAAAAAGAAATTAACCGTGAAATTCCAGAAGTTCTTGAGTTGGTTGGCTTAGAAGATAAAGCAGATCGACTTCCAAATGAGATCTCTGGTGGAGAACAACAGCGCGTAGCAATTGCACGTGCATACGTCAGCCGCCCACCAATTCTTATTGCTGATGAGCCAACTGGAAACTTAGACCCAGCTACATCAGTTGGAATTATGAAATTACTTGATCGCATTAATCGCGAAGGAACCACTGTTTTGATGGCTACTCACGATGCGGGAATTGTGGATCAAATGCGCAAGAGAGTTATCGAATTAGATGGCGGACACGTGATTCGCGACCAAGTTCGCGGCGTTTACGGTTACACGGGTTAGGGTTAGCAAATGCGCGCACGCTTCTTATTAGCTGAAGTTGGTATCGGACTTAAGCGAAACTTCACAATGACCTTTGCGGTCATCGTTACTGTTGCAATCTCTTTGTCATTACTTGGAATCGGACTCCTTTCTAACTCGCAAGTTAATGCCATGAAGGATTATTGGTATGACAAGATCGAAGTTTCGGTTTTCCTCTGTGGTTCCCTCTCTGAATCTCCTTCATGTTCAGCTGGAATTATTTCTTCAGCACAGCGCCTAGAAATTCAAAATGAATTACAGAAGATGCCTGTTGTTGACAATGTGTATTACGAGTCGCAATCACAGGCATATGCGCGCTTCCAAGAACGTTTTAAAGATTCAGCAATTGCACAAAATGTAACTGCAGATCAACTTCCAGAATCATTTCGTGTGAAGTTAAAAGACCCACAACAATTTCCAGTAATCGTTAGCGCATTCTCTGGTCGCCCTGGTGTTGACCTGGTTCAAGATCAAAGAACCATTCTTGAGAAGTTCTTCCGCTTATTAGCTGTACTCAGAAATGGTGCGCTCTTAGTTGGACTTGCATCTGTGCTTACCGCCGCACTTCTGATTAGCAACACACTGCGCATCGCAGCATTTAATAGACGGCGTGAAACTGGTGTGATGAAACTTGTCGGTGCATCATCGTGGTCGATTCAACTTCCATTTTTACTCGAAGGTGTGATCTCTGCCGTTATCGGTTGGGGACTGGCAACTGGATTGCTCTCACTACTTAAAACTGTCATTGATTCCAAAGTTGCCCCACTTTTAACCTTCACCAACTTCTTTGGCTGGGGCGAAGTCTGGGTTGCATCCGGTTGGCTCCTGCTGACAGGACTTGGAGTTTCAGTTCTGGCCTCATTGGTAACTCTTCGCCGCTATCTCAAGGTTTAATTATCTCTTAACAACTGCAATCAGTTGTCTTATCAGGGGGTGATGTGCGATGGTCAAAGAAGTTGGTCGCAAAGTCATCGCGCAGAATAAAAAAGCCCGTCACGATTATTCAATCGAAGACGTATTTGAATGCGGCATTGTCCTAACTGGCACCGAAGTTAAATCACTTCGCATGGGTCGAGCATCATTAATTGACGGCTTCGCCATGGTCGATAAGGGCGAACTCTGGTTAAGCGGTGTTCACATCCCTGAATACACACAAGGCACATGGACGAATCACACTCCACGTCGTGATCGTAAATTACTTGTACACGCAGCTGAAATTCGTAAACTCTCTGCACGTATGAAAGAAGGTGGACTCACACTTGTTCCGCTATCTCTCTACTTTAAAGATGGAAAAGCAAAGATTGAATTAGCTGTTGCTAAAGGTAAAAAGGTTTATGACAAGCGCGCAGCACTTATGGAACGTCAAGCAGGTCGCGAAGTTGAGCGCGAAGTTTCTCGTCGTCGCTCTGGAAAAGATTCTTAAATAATTGTCTCTTCGTATTGAAACAGAGCGTTTAATTCTGCGCCCTATGCAATTGAAAGATATCGATGATTTACTTGAATACCAATCCAATCCAGAGATTGTTCGCTACATCCCTTGGCCACCTAGAACTATGGATCAAGTTATAGAAGCCGCAGAGAAGACGATAAGTACAGGAAAATTTAATCTAATAGAAGATAACGACTACATCGTTCTTGTGTGGGAATTAAAAAGCAACGGTAAGGTTATTGGTCAATCAAATATGGGGCTAATTTCTTCAGTGAATAAAGCATCAAATATTGGTTGGGTCACTCATCAAGATTTTCAACGTCAGGGCTACGCATTTGAAGCAACAAAAGCGCTGCTGATTCATGCTTTTTCTCACTTTGATTTACATCGAGTTATTGCAGATATCGATACACGTGTTCCTGAATCAGCAGCACTCGCTGAAAAACTAGGTATGCGCCGTGAAGCAACCTTTATTGATGGAGAATTTTTCAAGGGCGAATGGTGCGATATGTGGCTCTATGCAATTCTGAAGAAAGAGTTTCGCGCTTAATTTTTACCCCGTTTTGTATCTTTTTTTATTCAGCCTTACACTTATCTACTCATTACTGAACGCACGTGTGTGTATTCGGAAAATGAAAACAAAAACTTAATAGTGGGAAATGCTTTCCACACCCATGGGGGTGAACGGTCTCGACTTTGGAAGTTGATTCAGGGGAAGCGGGCCGAGGAAGCCAGGATGATCTCGTTAACCAAAAACCTGTGCAAAAAATAAGTGCAAGTACAACTCGCACTGATTACGCCCTAGCTGCATAAGCTAGCCCCGTAATCCGTCAGCTCAGATTCCGTCTTCGGTCTGAAACCTGGCGTCGCTAGAAGGCTCTTTCTACAGTGGCGTTGCGAACACTGTAGAAGAAACTTTTCGCAAATGAGTTCGTCGAATACTTGTGTGTATGAGATTCGGAACTGAGAAAACGATAAACACACTACGCCCGTAGAAGCCCTGTTTTAATCCCGAAGGACCCGGGTTCGATTCCCGGCACCTCCACCATTTTTTCACTAACGTCCAAACTCGCGCTTTAGTGCATATGCACTAGCGGCAATAGCAAATAGTGCAAATAACTTTGCACCGATTGCTACACCTTCCAGTATTAGCCCTATCCCCAACCCCATTCCAACGGCGCACAATAAAGCGATAATGATTCGGCGAATTATGTTTAATGTCGGATTAGCACTTCGTATGAAAGTTAATCCAATTGCAATTGGCCCAGACAGAATCATCGTTAGCAAAATGATTCCAACAACCAGGGCTAGGGACTCCATTACGACAACCCCTGCCAGTTCTTTTGCAGTACGGCAAACAAATCCATATCTATGACATCACCATTTGCACGAATTACTCTTTGGCGCAGTAAACCTTCGTGTTCATAACCTGCTCGAGTAACAACTTTCTTCGATGCTTCGTTGTCGTGATCAATCATGGCTTCGATGCGGTTCCAGCCCATTGTTTCAAATCCAAAGTTTGTCAGTACCTTGACCGCTGTTGTTCCGATGGATTTGCCTCGATGTTCCTTTGCAATCCAATAGCCAATCTCAGCTACTTTGTTGTTGAAATTTGGTGAGTGAAAAGAGATGACTCCAGCTAAACCAGGTGTTGCGCCTTGGTTGCTTTCAATGATGAAACGGATCTCTCGTTTGCTTTGTAAACCTTCTGGGTCGAGTTGGCGAACAAATGACTGTGCATGCTCGAGGGTGTAATTGGCTGGCACTGTTGTGAAGTGTGAAATCAGTGGATCTTGGCACGCTTGATAAATACTTTCGATATCGCTTTCGCGAGATGGACGCAGCGTAAGAGTTCCGTATGTAAGTGTTGGAACTTCACTTGGCCACCAAATCATGGCTTAAGGATGGCACAGACTAAATAGCGGTTGCGATGAAATGAAAAAAACCAGGCTCTTTCGATTTCATTCTTAATTGGTAGCGGGGGCAGGATTTGAACCTACGACCTCTGGGTTATGAGCCCAGCGAGCTACCGAGCTGCTCCACCCCGCGTCGGTGCCTTAATCGTAAGTGAGCAAGCACTATTCACCAAATCCGTGAGTGCGCTTCCCTGTTTTGAGAAGCGGATTTAGATAGTAATTACTTTTTGTTCTGTGCAGAGGTTGCAGCATCAATTGCTGCTTTTAATCGATCCTGCGCTTTTCCATACGCAGTGAAATCTCCCTTTGCAAGAGCTGTTCTTGAATCTGCAAGTGCTTGTCGTGCATCTGCAAGTGCGTTAGCTAAATCATTTGCCCCAGTAGTTGGTTTTCCTGAACCAGTTGATTCACCGCTACCAGATGTTCCGGAGTCTCCAGCGAATACTTGATCAAGTGCGCCCTTAAGAGTGTCACTAAATCCAATTTGATCACCGAATGAAACCAATACTTTTTGAAGTAGTGGATACGCAGCTGCGTTAGATGTTGCACGTACATAAACAGGTTGTACGTATAACAATCCACCACCAACAGGAAGTGTTACCAAGTTACCGAGCACAACATCTGATCCGCCTTGGCGCAACAATGAGAGCGAGTTGGCAACTTCTGGTTTCGCTTCAAAGTTAGATGCAACCTGTGAAGGACCAGCAATGTTTGTGCTTCGTGGTAATTGAAGAACTGTGATCTTTCCGTAATCAGGACCAGCATCTGAATTAACGGTTGCAAATGCTGCCAAGTTTTCACGACCACCACGAGGTACGAACGGTGTAGTCAATGAGAAGAAGGATTTCTCTGAACCAGGCAATTGCATCGTCATGTAATACGGAGGTTGGTTTCCAGCGTTAGCACCAAAAGTTGATGGGTCACGAGGTACGCGCCAGAAGTCTTGTCCACCGTAAAACGCTGCTGCAGTCTTTACGTGATACGCGCTCAAAATATCGCGCTGCACTTTAAACATATCTTCTGGATAGCGGATGTGATCCATTAACTGAGCAGACATCTCTGACTTAGCTTTGATGCTCTTTGGAAACGCCTTTGACCAAGTCTTTAGTACAGGATCTTTTTCATCCCATGCATACAAGCTAACTGTTCCGTCATAGGCATCAACTGTTGCCTTTACAGAGTTACGAATGTAGTTAACGCTCTGATTTCCCTGGGCAGTAATAGCTGCAGAGTTTGCAGTTAGTGCATCAGTTGTTGAATCTGAAAGTGTTGTCTTACGTGAATATGGATAGCCCGCACTTGTTGTGTATCCATCAATGATCCACAAAACACGACCATCAACGAGTGCTGGGTATGGATCTCCATCAAGTGTTAACCATGGTGCAACTTTTGCAACACGATCACGTGGGTTTCTTTCAAACAAAATCTTTGAATCTTTATTGATCAAGTTTGATAGCAAAATACGTTGTTCTTGATACTTGAGTGCAAAAACTAATTTGTTAAAGAGTGAGCCAACAGGAACTCCACCCTTTCCGGTGTATGTAACGTTCTTTTGTCCATTTGGTGATGCGTCATCTGGATAGTCGAATTCAACTGGTTCCCCAGTTGTTGTTCCACCGATGATTGAGTAATCAGGAACGTTCTCACCAAAGTAAATACGTGGTTCAAATTCGCCAAGTCCCTTAGTTGGTGGCAAGTCACCGACGACGAATGACGGCTTTCCGTCAGCGTCACGAACATTTCCGTACGCTGCTGCAAAACCAAAACCGTGTGTGTAAACAAGGTGATCGTTAATCCAGTTACGGCTTGGGTTTCCGTCAATATTTAATTCGCGAACAGCCACGATTGTGTCGTATGAAACGCCATCAACTTTGTAGCGATCAACATCGAGAGTTGGTGCAAATGTGTAGTACGGCTTGATTTGCTGAAGTTGTCTAAATGTTGGAGAAAGTACATTTGGATCCATCAAGCGGATATTTGCAATAGTTGCAGCGTTCTTAGAGAGCTGACCCGCAGAAGCATTAAGAGTTGCTTGGAAATCCTTTACTTCAACACCAGATAAGCCGAATGCATCGCGAGTAGCGTCAATATTGCGTTGAATAAATGGCGCTTCTTTTGAAGACTCACTTGGCTTTACTTGGAATTGTTGAATCGCAGCAGGATAAATACCTGCGATAAGAACGGATGAAACAACTAGCAGCGCTGTTCCAGCCGCAGGCAATAGCCATGATTTGCGAACAATGTTGGCAAAGAAGAGAAGTGAACAGATAACAGCGATACCAGCCAAAATTGCTTTTGCAGGCAAGAGAGCATTGACGTCTGTGTAGGTCAAACCAGTTATCAATCTATTTTCTTTGAGTGCAAGTGCGTAACGATCTAGCCAATATGCAACAGCCTTAAGCAAAACAACTAGTCCGAGAAGTACGGAGAGTTGAACTCGAGCTGCAACGGTCGTGCGTTCTTGCGCAACTTGAGGACGAATTCCGCCGTATAAATAATGCACGATTGCAGAACCAATAATTGCGAAAACTAGAGTTGAGATTGCCCATCCGACTAGTGCTTGGTACATCGGCAACTTAAATGCGAAGAATGAGATATCCAATCCAAATTGAGGATCAGTAACTCCGAATGGAGTTGCGTTTCTAAAGAGCAACCATGTGTCCCAAAGTTGAGATGCAGATGATCCTCCGAAATAAAAGAGAACAAGTGCAAGTCCGACTAACACTAAACGACGTATTGGCTCGATTTGTGAACGGTAACGCTCTAGATTATCTGCTTCGCTAGTAAGCGGAACATATAGAGGTCGCTTACGAAATGCGATGTAAACATTTAATGTAATTACTAGTGATGTTGCTAATCCTGCGATTACAAAGACTGTTGCTTTTGTGAGAAGAATTGTCGACCAGACTTCGGTGAAGTCAACGGATTTAAACCAGAGCCAATCCGCATAGAAGCCGCTAAGGCTTACGAGTGCGATTGATGCCACAACCAAAATTCCAATAACAATTGGGAGAGGCCCGCGGCGACGACGATTAAAGTTTAAATTCGGGAAGCTATTAGTCATGAGTAAAAGATACTGAACAGGGTGCTTTCTCTGCCACTTGGGCGGCTTTAGGCCCTAATGGCGCAGGTCATACCTAACTTTTCAGGCGAACTATTCGCAGAAAGTGCCTTAACTGCATCATCGATCGTTCGGATTGCATACACAGTTATGGTCGATGGAACTGAAGTGATCTCTCGGCAGTTTGCGAGTGGGGATAGAAAAACTGTTACACCAGCACGTTCTGCTGCAATGAGCTTTTCATCGATGCCACCGATTGGTCCAACTTTTCCTAATGTATCGATTGTTCCAGTGCCTGCAACTTTTCGTCCACGCAATAAATCATCCGGTGTGAGTTCTTCAATAACGCCAAGAGTAAAAATCATTCCACCACTTGGTCCGCCAGTGTCTTTCACATCCAACGTAATCAATTTTGGATCAACACTCGGTAGTTGCGGATAATTCTTTTTTACATATGCAAGTGCAACAGCTTTCGCTTTATCTTGCGAAGTTGTCATATCTACTTTGGCTTCTTTATCAATAACTTTTGCACTTACATTTTCTGGGTATACAACTGAGCGAGGAAAGATTCTCTGATCTCCATTTGCCCATCCATAAACGACTTCAGCTGAAAACATCGCTGATCCAGGACTTGTTACGCGCACAGCCAGCAAATAAAGCGAACCAGTTGGCTTATATGAGTTTTCAGATTTAATCGAAATGACTTTATCTAAAACATCCGTTGCGCCTCCGGGCATCACGACAACAAATGGCAGTGGAGCAAATAGTGCTAAACCAAAGAAGAGTGCAATAAATGCTTTAACCGCAATTGGTAGAGATGAATAACGCATTGCTATTGCGGCGTGCGATCTTGATTCGGCTTTGGAATCTCATTTGGCGATGGATCATTGCGATTCACAGGCGTTTGATTATTGGGATCTCTAAATGTGCTTTGAAACTCTGCAAACTTTCCAATTGAACGACTAGTTTCGGATTCGAAACGATCCTTAAATTTAGTTACCCACACTACGTAACTTAAAGCGCCAATCAAACCCGCAGCAGGAATAACCCACCAAATAAGGGCGACGAATGCACTGGACATGTACATAGCCTAGAGGTTCCACGCTCTAGTTGCTGGACGCATTCGGTTAAGCAGGGTGGGCTGGAATTATTTCCACTCGCTAAGCGTTGTAACCACTGACACACTAACAACCTGAACTCTTACAGGAAGAGCGCGTAGAGTTGTTAGGGTAAAAAGTTTTGAAGGGAAAGGTCACGATGTCGCCATTTGGTTTCACCCCAGATGATGGTTCCGAAGAGAACCCGAATGAGATGACCCCTGAACAACTGGCAGCAATGCTTGCGCAGATGCAGGAACAAGTCACAGAACAATTCCAAAAATTAGGAATTAATCCTGCAGGATTTATTAATCCATTCTCTTCTGGAACTGAATCACTTCCAAAGAGTATTGTGCGAGATACCGCAAAGAAAATTATTGCAACCTCTGGTTCTCTGCCTGTTGGCAACACAGATTCAACTGTTGTCGCCCAAGCTAGTTCTATTGCTCAACTCTGGCTCAATGAGGCGACAGACTTTGCGCCCATTACAAGTGCGACCCGAACACTTAGCCGCTCAGATTGGATTGACTCCACACTGGCTGGATGGCAAGTAACCGTAGAACCACTGGCGACAGGCTTAGCCGCTGCTGTCTCAGAACTCATGCAACAGGCAATTAACGAAGGCGAAGCTGGTGAAACACCAATGCCAATCGAAACAATTGCCACACTGCTTCGTTCATTCATTAGTGCGTTAATCGCTACGCAATTGGGTCACTCCGTTGGCGCTCTCGCATCCTCTGTAACAGGAATTCACGATGTTGGTTTGCCGCTAGTTGATCCTGCAGTACCTGCATTAGTGCCTGAAAACATTGCACTGTGGTCACAAGATCTTGAAATTCCTAAGAGTGAAATCACGCTCTTCCACGCAATTCGCGAAGAGGCAGTTGCGCGGCTTTTTGAAAGCAATCCATGGTTGGTTTCATATATTCGCACTGCTATCTCTGAGTACGGAAAAGGTATCCACATTGATATTGATGCGATTCAACGTCAAGCTCAAGAAGCAATGGAGTCCGGCACCATCGATCCAAATAATCCTGAGAGCTTCACTCTTGCAATTGGCGAAGGAATGTTCACTCCAGATGAGTCACCAACACAGCGCGCTGCACTTACAAAATTAGAAACAGTCTTTGCATTGATCGAAGGGTGGACTGATGAAGTCACCACTCTTGCAGTCAGCGATCGACTCCCATCAATTGATGCCTTGCGCGAAACATTTCGTCGACGTCGTGCAACATCTGCACCAACACAACAGCTCTTTAAATCACTCTTTGGTCTAGAAGTTTCACCACGAATGTCGCGCGAAGCAGCGAATTTTTGGAAAGTAATCCGCGAACAAGATGGAGTCAGCGCTCGAGACAAGATTTGGTCTTCGCTCTTGCCAACACCGGAAGATTTGTTGGATCCACAAAACTTCTTAAAGAGCACCGAAGTTCCAGATGATTTATCTGGTCTCTAGCTATTCCGTAAAAATCTAGGAATAGAAAAGCGAAGTCCCCGGGCGCACATTCTGTATCTGCCTTCCCCTTGCAGATATAGAACGGTTATCCGAGGACTTCGTAGTCGCAAAGTACGACAGAAGAGAGTCAGAATCAACTAAACACCACTTTGACAACACCTCTTTTTTTGTTGTAATGCAATTATTTTTCGGCGTTTTATTTGGCTAAATAAGTTACTGAAACGCTTTGGCGAGTACCTTTTCTCTATGACCCTCAACCATTCCATTACACATTCACTTGATAATGGCGATGATGAAGGCGAGATCACACTTCCAGGAATCTCAGAAGGTGAAATAGTCGTGCTGCGCTCCAAGCGGCGCAAGAAAAGTATCTCCGCATACCGCCAAGGTGGGCGAATAATCGTTTCAATCCCTGCTCGCATGAGTAAGGCCGATGAACGAAGCGTTGTGCCCGAGATGATTGCCAAGATTCGTGCCCAAGAAGCTGGTGAATCACCATCTGAAACGGTTTTGATGAATCGCGCCACAGAATTACTCGAGCTCTATGCACCAGAAATTACCGAGCGACCTAAATCAATTAACTGGCGTGCAATGCGCGAGCGCTGGGGATCTTGCACATCTGTGGATGCAACGATTCGGATTTCAGATCGGCTCAAAGGGGCACCGGCCTACGCTTTGGATTACGTCCTCTTTCATGAAGCGATTCATCTGCACCATTTCGATCACGGTCCGGAATTTAAGGCCGTCCTGGCTCGATTCCCCGAAGAAGAGCGTGCTGAGGCCTATCTCGAGGGCTTTGAGGCGGCTGAGAGGCGTTATATGCCTCCAAGTGTGCTTCCAGGGGCAGCAGTCCTTTAAAAAAACTTCACACAACCCCGCCTGATATCAGCACATTTGAGCGTGAGCGGGGGTATCGTCATGCTTGCACGCCTGCCCCTTAGTGGGAAAAAACCCATAGGCAAGCATGCGTCGAACGGAGGAAGAAAATGGCAGAGACATACAAAGGTGACGCTTATTGCGTTAAGTGCAAAGAGAAGCGTGAATTCGAGGGAACCGTAAAGGTCTCAGACTCTGGTCGTCGCATGGCACAGGGCATCTGCCCAGTATGTGGCACCAAGGTGAACCGCAT
>JBEAYI010000012.1:0-12389 GCA_041159375.1 Actinomycetota bacterium | reverse complement strand
CTTCAGAAGAGCGTCTTGGATAATCTCAATCCTGATGACACCGTAATCAATCGTGGCCCAATTCGCGTGCAAAGCCAACGCACCAAGGCGGCACTTGATGCACCAAAGTCTAAGTCGACCAAAAAGGTTGCAAAGAAGAGTTCTACAAAGCGTAAGTAATTCTCATGGCTGCTCAACGCGGAATTAGATACATTCCCGCAATTGATGGATTGCGTGCTGTCGCCGTTATTGCGGTGATGCTTTATCACTTAGGTGTTTCCTGGATTCCCGGTGGCTTTCTCGGTGTTGATCTCTTCTTTGTAATTTCTGGTTACGTCATCACACGTCTGCTCTTGGATTCAATTCAACGAAGTGGTGGATTAGATCTACGTGCGTTTTATAAATCTCGTCTGCGCAGATTGCTTCCGCCTCTCGCCTTCATGATTGTTACAACTACTTTATTTATTGGAGTCTGGGCTCCTGACACAATCAAAAGACTTTTAACTGACACGCCATTTGCCCTCACTGGAATCATGAATTGGTGGCTCGTATTTGAGCAACAGGATTACTTTGAAAGCATCGGCCGTCCTCCGCTATTGCAGCACACATGGTCGCTAGCAGTTGAAGCACAGTTCTATTTAATCTGGCCATTAATTCTTCTATTAGTTCTACGTCAATTAGGTCGCAAAGTCATTCCGGTAGCCGCTCTCACCATCGCAATTGGTTCAGGTATTGCCTTGCTTTTGGTTTCACTCAGAGTTGATTCAAGCTCTTCACAGAGCGTTAGCCATGTGTACTTTGGAACCGATACTCACAGTATTGGTCTATTTCTTGGAGCAGCCCTTGCCGTTAACTGGATTCCACAAAACCTCAAAGTAGATATCGCAAAACGAGCACAAGATGTTATTGATGCCATAGGTGTTTTTGGATTCCTCGGAATACTCACATGTTTTCTATTCATCGACGAGAGCAATCCAACTCTCTACAAAATCGCATTCCCGTTAGCCGGAATATTTGGCTGCGCAATCATTATGTCCATCGTGCACCCAGCTTCACGCTTTGCGCCCCTTTTGCAAGGTAAAGCAATTTTGTGGATTGGTGAGCGTTCTTATGCCATATATCTATGGCACTGGATTGTTTTTCAAGTAACAAGACCGAGCGTTGATCTAGCGGGGGCTAGTTGGGCTTTGTATGCACTTCGAGTTTTAATCGTATTTGCATTAGCTGATATTTCACTTCGATGGGTTGAATTGCCATTTAGAAATGGGTACATCGAATCCTGGTTCAGAGGAATGAAATATCGCACAAAGAAGGTTCGAGTACGTCAAAAAACTACTTTGGCACTCTCCATTATTTCTGTCCTATTAGCTACTTCCTTAGTGAGTGCAAATGCAATTGCTATTAGTGATCGCAATTTAACTAAATTAAAGCTAGAAATTACCTCTGGAGCTGAAGTACAAACTCAAATTTCAAATCCGGCCGATGGTTTATGGGTAGTTGGTGACTCCGTAATTCTTGGTATTCGACATGAACTTTCTGGTCGACGAGATGTCGGATTAATTAATGCGCACGTAGGTCGCCAGGCACCAGAGCTTATTGAGGTTCTTAATAAAGATAAGGCGCGCATGGTTGGTGCTCCGATTATCGTCAATATGGGTAACAACAATCGTCTTGCTGAAACCGAAGTTGTCACTATCTTCGAAGCAATAAAGGATCAACCGCAGATTATTGTTATTAATACAGCCGTTCCCCGAGGATGGAAAGATGAGAACAACTCATTAATCGCACAGGTCGCGGCAGATTATCAAAATGTAAAGATTGTTGATTGGAACAAAATTTCAGAAGGGCATCCAGAGTATTTCGCACCGGATGGCGTCCACTTAGTCCCAACGGGAATTGCAGTTTATGTGGACGCAATTCTTGCAGAGCTTGAATAAACTCAAATAAAAAAGCCCCCGCATAACGCGAGGGCTTTTTTATTTAACTAATTACTTGTACTGACCTGCAAGTCCGAAGATTTTTGCAGATGCAGTTTGTCCATCTGAATACACACTAGTTACTCGGAATTGAGTCCAGCTATCTGAACTTGAAAGCATTACTGAGTGAGTTAATTCAGTTGGACCTGTTGTTGCAACAACTGTCCATTCTCCGCCAGCTGGCTTAAGTTCAACGTTAAATCCTGTGAGACCGTCTGTAGCCGATGGTGCTTTCCAGCGAAGGTTCATTCCATCTGCAGAGCGAAGGGCAACGAATGCACTTGGCGCTTCTACTGTTGCAACTGGTTCTGATGGAGTGGTTGGTTCAGCTGTTTCTGTAGCAGTTGGTTCATCAGTCATTGTTGCTGTTGCTGATGGAGTTGTTGGTGCAGCTGTATCGTCGCCATCTTTTCCTGATTGCGCCCATACAAGAATTGCTAGAAGAACAATTCCAACTACAACCATTGCTACAACGCGATTAGATGCGCCTTGCTTTGGCTTGTTATCGAAAGATACAGATTTTGCAGTAGAACGTGGTGCTGGCACTGTTGAAACATCAACGCGGCCGCGAGCGCCACCAACTGGAACAGCTGGGACTACAAGACGATCAACTGAGGTTGCGCGACGTGAAGATTTCTTAGTTGTTTTACGTGCAGCAGATTTCTTAGCGCTCTTCTTAACTGAAGATTTGCGAGCTGTGCTCTTCTTTGCAACTTTCTTCGCACTTGACTTACGAGCTACAGATTTCTTTGCAACCTTCTTGGCACTCTTCTTTGCTGCTGACTTCTTAGCAGTTTTCTTAACAGCCACATGAACTCCTTGGGTAGCGGTACGTACTTCCTTCACGCACTCGGATAAGACAAAGTTTACCCCAGCGGAGTCAGCAAACTGATTACGTGAGGTGCTATTGCACGGAGTGATTTACCGCGATGGCTTATCAAATCCTTCTCATCTGCGCTCATTTGTGCGCTGGAGATTGATAAACCCTCTGGTCTAAAAAGGGGGTCATACCCAAATCCCTGATCTCCAATTGGCTCAAAGAGAATCGAGCCTTCAAAGATTTCTTCGGTGACGTGCTCTCTTCCATCAGGAAGAACTAATGCTGCAGCACAAGTGAAGTGAGCACTTCTCTTATCCTCTGGAACATTTGCTAATTCGCGCAACAACTTCGCATTATTGCCTTGATCATCACCGTGCACTCCGGCATATCTAGCTGAGTAAATACCGGGTGCGCCATCTAGCGCATCAACACACAATCCACTGTCATCTGCAATTGCAGGTAAACCTGTTTCGGCGCAGATGCTCCTGGCTTTAAGCAAAGCATTTTCTTTAAATGTAGTGCCGGTTTCTTCAACTTCGGTTGTGTGCGCAAACTCTTCTAAACCAACTAAGTTAATTGCGCCATTAGAAATTGCATCAAGGATTCGACGAAACTCTCTAATCTTTCCTTGATTGCGTGTGGCTAAAACTAAAGTTGCTGTGAGACTCATTTGGATAGAGCAGAACTCTGCATTCCAGCTAAGTCCTTACAACCCTCGACTGCAAGGTCTAGAAGTTGATTTAATAATGTGCGATCAAATGGCACGCCTTCTGCTGTTCCCTGCACTTCAATAAATCTTCCATCACCGCTGCACACAACATTCATATCGGTATCTGCGCGGACATCTTCTTCATAGCAAAGATCTAACATTGGAACGCCATCAATGATTCCAACGCTCACCGCAGCAACTGAATCTGCAAGTGGCTTAGACGTTGCTTTGATGTGGCCCTCTTTTTTTGCCCATGCAATTGCATCAGCTAGCGCAACATATGCGCCTGTGATTGCAGCGGTGCGAGTTCCACCATCTGCTTGCAAAACATCGCAATCAATAACAATCGTGTTTTCGCCGAGTTCTTTTGTGTCAACAATTGCTCGCAGAGAGCGACCAACCAAACGAGAAATCTCTTGTGTACGTCCGCCTAATTTTCCTTTTACACTTTCACGATCAGAACGTGTATGAGTTGCACGTGGAAGCATTGAATATTCAGAAGTCACCCAACCTTTTCCTGAATCTTTTAGCCAACGTGGAACACCTGGAGAAAAAGATGCAACGCAGAGAACTCTTGTCTTTCCAAATTCAACGAGTACAGAACCTTCGGCGTGATCTAACCAACCGCGAGTAAATTTAATTTCACGGAGCTGATCGTTGGTGCGTCCATCATTGCGTGCCATGTATATCTCCGATTAGTTGGATGGTTTATAGGATTTGGTGTTCAACTCGTCCAACTTCTGGACCGAGAAATCTGCGTGCAAGAGTTTCAAATGCCTTTGCATCGCCTGTTGCCAAGAATCTGTGATCAGCGTTCTTTGCAGAAGAGTGGAGCAAGTTATTTTCAACAAGTACGCGATACAAATCTTTTGCTGTTTCTTCCGCGCTCGACACAAGCGAAACTCCATTGCCAACAACGTATGAAATAACACCTGTCAAAAGTGGATAGTGGGTGCATCCCAAAACTAATGTGTCGATGTCAGCATCAATTACTGGCTTTAAATACTTGCGAGCAACCTCTGTAATTTCTGGACCAGATGTTTCTCCGCGCTCAACGAATTCAACAAATAATGGACAAGCCACAGAGGTGATATTTAAATTCGGAGCGGCAGCAAATGCATCTAAATATGCTTTTGAATCAATAGTGGCCTGGGTGCCAATCACGCCAATTTTTCCTGATCGAGTCGCTGCGACCGCTCTGCGCACAGCAGGCTGAATAACTTCGATGACAGGAACGGAATATCTCTCGCGTGCATCTCGTAACATTGCAGCACTTGCTGTGTTGCATGCAATGACGAGTGCCTTAACGCCTTGATCCACCAGAAAATCTAAAGTTTCTAATGCAAATTCTCGAACCTCTGCGAGTGGACGCGGTCCGTATGGGCCACGTGCTGTGTCACCAATATAAAGAGTTGACTCATTTGGAAGTTGATCAAGTATTGCGCGTGCAACTGTTAAGCCGCCGACGCCGGAATCAAATATTCCTATAGGTGCATCACTCACACCGCGAAGTGTATCGCTATGCCCACAATTGGTTATCGAGTGCTTCTGACGCACTCTCATGATCAGCGCTATAAACGCCAGTAGATAGGTACTTCCAACCAGCATCACAGACAATAAATGCGATGTCAGCACTCTTGCCATCGCGGATCGCTTCGGCGCCCATTGCAAGGGCGGCGTGAAGAATCGCTCCTGTTGAAATTCCTGCAAATATTCCTTCAATTTCTAACAAGTCACGAACTCGTTTAACTGAATCTTCTGCGCCAACTGAAAAACGACGAGTTAAAACGGATGCGTCATAAAGTTCTGGAACGAACCCTTCATCAATATTTCGTAATCCATAAACTACTTCGCCGTATCGTGGCTCTGCGGCAATAATTTGTACATCTGGTTTTTGTTCGCGCAGATATTTTCCAGCACCCATCAATGTTCCTGTTGTGCCTAGGCCGGCAACAAAGTGAGTAATTGTTGGAAGATCGGCAAAAATTTCAGGCCCGGTGCCTTGATAGTGCGCCAAAGTGTTTGCTGGATTTCCATATTGATACATGAAAACCCACTCAGGATTCTTGGCAGCTAACTCTTTTGCAACACGAACTGCTTCATTTGAACCACCTGCAGCGGGTGAAAATATGATCTTAGAGCCCCACATTTCCAATAATTGTCTGCGCTCTATTGATGTGTTTTCAGGCATCACGCAAATCAATTTATAGCCACGAGTCTTAGCTACCATCGCAAGTGAAATTCCAGTGTTGCCACTGGTTGGTTCAAGAATTGTCGCACCGGGTTTAAGAGTGCCATCTGCTTCTGCTTTTTCAATCATGGCAAGAGCCGCACGATCTTTAATTGAACCTGTTGGATTGCGATCTTCCATCTTTGCCCACAAACGAACATTTGGTGCAGGAGAAAGTTTTGGTAAACCGATAAGTGGTGTGTGGCCTACTGAACTTTCTAGTGAATCAAAACGTGCCACTGTTAGCCACCTGCAACTGCAGGCAGAACAGTAATTGAATCACCTGATTTAAGTGCCGCGTCTAGTCCACCAAGGAAACGCACATCTTCATCATTTACATAAATGTTAATGAAACGGCGCAGTGCACCATCTTCTAGTAAACGCTCAGCTAAACCTGGGTATTGGCGATCGAGATCTGAAATGAGAGATTTAAGATCTGCGCCATCAGCAGAAACAACCTTTGCATCCTTTGTGTAGGGACGCAAAATAGTTGGGATTCTTACTTCAATCGCTGCTGTAGTCATGTGCTTATTATTACTAATGCGTGCGGCTTTCGCCAATTCAAGAATATTTGAAGCCTTAATCCAGGATTGTTACGGGTTCTTCTGTGACGTTGCCATCAATTATTCGGTATGAACGAAATTCTGTTGCAGGTGCAATCTCTTCGCGTGTAGAGACTAGAACGTAATGCGCCCCAGGTTCTCCGGCATAGGCAATATCCGTACGAGATGGATACGCCTCTGTCTCTGTATGGGAATGATAGATAACAACTATTTCTTCATCCTTGTCATCAACTTCGCGATAAAGAGCCAATAAATCTTTTGGATCAAACTCATAAAAAGTTGGTGAATGAGCGGCATTAATCATTGGTTTTAAGCGCACTGGCGTATCGGTACCGATTGGTCCAAGAATCACTCCGCAAGCTTCATCTGGATATTCAACGCGCGATTGTTCAAGTATCTGATCAACAATTGCACGCGAGATTGTTAGAGACATGTCAGGATTCTATTCCATCCATGAGGGCTTCAAGTAAATTTCCTTGCAGCCATCCGAGCCAACTGTAAACTCCGTACACGCCGCGCATCGGATCATCGGGTGCTAGCAACTCAAGTTCTTCGTGAGTATTTTTCTCAACATTAAGTCGCACACCAAGTGCTAGTCGTATGTCGTTTATTCCACCTAGCCATGCGTTTGCCAATTCATGATTGAGTTCGATGCTTCCATCTTCACTGCTCATAAGCATTGTTCTAATAGACATGGCATGTGCTTGTTTCTTTGTTCGCAAAACAGATTCTGTGTATCTGCGAAACTCTGCGGCGTCTACGCCATCTGCATAAGCATTTGGCAACAGGCGAAGCAATACCTCGTCATCAGGCGGGGAGTCATGGACAGTAATTCCAACCATCGCAGCCAAAGGATCTTGATCGTGTTGGTCTACGCGTTCAGCTAGCAATTCGATAATTTGTTGTGAAAGATTTATGAGAACTTCTTTTTCGGAATCAGAGAACTGCGCAACAAATAACTCTTCTCCATGGCGAGTAAATCCGTGGCTCTGATTCATAAGGGTTGATCACCACGTTGCAGCGTTGCCCACAAGCCAAACTCATGAAGACGTGCCACATCGTGTTCCATTTCTTCACGGGTGCCTTCAGAAACTACTGCTTTACCTTCGTTATGTACTTTCATCATTAATTCAGTTGCACGTTCGCGTGAATACCCAAACAACTCCATAAATACATAGGTCACATAATCCATGAGATTTACAGGATCATCCCAAACAATTGTTACCCACGGCCGATCAGTAGAAAAGATCGCGTTAATCTCTTCTTCGATTTTTGACTTTATTTTTACCATTATCGGATTACCACTGTGAATACTTCTGAATCTGCTTGATTCCACTGCGCATCTTTGGCCACGCGAACCATGTACTTAGCAAATCCTTTTTGTTCTACTGTGGTTGAAATTGTAAACAGACCATTTACATCAGTGAGAACAGGTGATCCAACAGGAATCCATTTACCAGCACGCTGTTGTAGCAACTGAAGTGGCACTCCGCTTTGTCGTGGTGCAAGCGTTCCAGTTATTTGCAGTGGTTGTGAACGCACCGCAGAAACAGGAGCGTTCACAGAAATACGTCGCGTAATTACGACAGAGACTTCAGCTGAGATTGATTCCAGTCGTTCCCATGTTGCATCAGTTCGCGCGCGAATCATCGAACTCTTCGAGAGCAGAAGCGGCACTTGAATGATTCCATCTACGCCAGTTGTGCTCGTTGCAATCTCCCGCCATTGAGTTTCATTGGCCGCTTTAGTTTCGATTCGAACAAGTAGATTACTTATTGGCAACTTATCTGGTAATTGAAATGAAGCTTTCAATCCGAATATAGAGCCGAATTCAAGGGCTGCCGCACTCTCAATTGAACCTGTACTTGATTCGATAGTGCTAATTACTTGATCAGGTGCAATCGCAAGGGCAGCGCTTCTTATTGCCTGTGATGCTGCCATGTCTTCCATTCCAAAAGTCCATTGAGCAACTCCACCGAGTCTGTACTTTGAAACAAACCCAATTCTTGAAGTAAAACTACGAGCATCTTGATACCAAGCAGTGCGAGTTGCCGTGCAGGTGGTTGCTAAACCAGTTGCTGTTTGACCGCTATAAGTTTTTGTGTAAGTAAAGTTAACTTCTCCAAGTGTTTCGTCATATGTAGGAACAACGCCATAACTCTGAGCAAGCGTGGCCGCATCTCTTAAAACAAAGGTTGCTGCTTTTGCTCCAACTCGTACAACATTTGCAACTTCTTTTGGACATGTTCCTTCTACTTTAGTGACCCAATCACGGCCATAACCAGGAATGCCCACATAAACCTTTGATGCGGGCATTACCGAAATTGCGTATTTAATTGTTCGCTCGGTCCACGCTAATGGGCCAAGTGGTCCTGGTTTAGCAACAGAGAAGTCATACGTCATGATTCGAAGTCGATCAATGTATGGAGCAATCTCAGCCCATGCATAAACAAAATAACCTTTTTGCGCACCTGCTGGGTCATACAAATACGGCGTAGAAACTGATAGCAACTTGTTTTTGGACTTAAGAATTCCGCTGAGCTCTTTTACAAATGCAACCCAATGTGGTTTCGTAGAACTCCATGTTGTGTTCTTGTCTACGAATGCAAAACCTTCAAAATCTAGATCAATACCATCGTAGTTATACTTCATCACAAGTTCCACGATTGCATTGACAACTTGAGTTCTCGAAACTGGATTAGCAAGTAGTTTTGATAAGACTAATTCACTTGTTCCGTCAGTTATTGTTGGAATTATCGTAAAGCCAGCGCTGCGCAAAGTTGCAAGTGGTCTATCAATTGGAACACTTGGATTAGCTGGGGCATATAAGTCTGTAACAACTGGAAGTTTTTTTGCTCCGTTGTATTTCAGCGTGTACCAAAATGGCATTACTTCACGGATGATGTCCACGTTAGCAACAACGGCTGGCAGAGATCTACTCATTGAGTAATAAGGAATCCAGCCCGTTAAAACTTTCCGAGGCTGTGTACTCGCGCTCACTTGTGGCGTAAATGCGACCATGTTTGCTACTACTAAAAGTATTGCGAGAAATGGTCTCAGTTTTTTCATGTCACTTTTCTTCAGGCGCTTCGCGCAATCCGTCATGAATCTCTTTACATGCAGGACAGATTGGATACTTCTGCGGGTCGCGAGATGGAATCCACTTCTTGCCACACAACGCTTTGACAGATTTTCCAGTAACTGCTGATTCAACGATTTTCTCTTTTTTCACATAATGTGAAAATCGATCATGACCGCCATCATCTTCTTCTAATTCTGGACGTGTGAGCAGATCTGTATCGGATGCAGTATCGCTTCCGCGTCTAAAAATACCCATGAGCACACCTTACCGTGAGGGTAGAATTCATCAGATGAAAGACTTATTGCGCACCGAACATTTAACGCGCGACGACGTTGAGTTGTTGCTCGATACTGCTGCGCAATTCGCTGCCGAGCCACTTCGTTCTAAAGAAGCATTGGCCCATAAGAGTGTGGCTATCTACATGACAAAGCCATCAACTCGCACACGGCTTGCATCACAAACTGCGGTCGCTCACTTAGGTGGTTCTCCAATTGTTTTGCGCGGAGAAGATCTACAACTTGGTCGCGGTGAATCAATTGCCGATACTGCAAGAATCTTTAGCGGATATTGCGATGCAATTATTATTAGAACCTTCGCTCAATCAGATGTTGATGAACTTGGAAAATACTCAACAATTCCGGTAATTAATGCACTAACTGATGATGACCATCCGACTCAGCTATTGGCTGACTGGCTAACTATTCGTGAAACATTTGGTAAAGATGTATCTGGTCGTAAGTTTGTTTACTTAGGCGATGGAAACAACATGGCGCATTCATGGTTAATCATGGGAGCAATCATGGGAGCGCACGTTGTTGCTGCAACTCCAGAAGGAAAATGGGCACCAAGTGCTGATGCAATTGCAACTGCGCAAAAGATTGCAGCCAAGAGTGGCGCCACAATTGAAGTAACGAATGATCCGATAAGTGCTGCAAAAGATGCGAGCGTTTTGTATACCGATGTATGGATGTCAATGGGTGATCCAGAATCAGAGAAGAGCGAAAAAATTGGAGCGCTAGCACCTTTTGCTGTAACTGATGCATTAATGGAAAAGACTTCTAAGGATTCAATATTTATGCATTGTCTTCCTGCACATCGCGGCGAAGAAGTTATGGCATCTGTCATTGATGGACCAAAATCGGTCATCTGGCGCGAAGCATTTCATCGCAGGACCACCATTCAATCCCTTTTGTTTCATTTAACACGTGGTGAAATCAAGGGTTCGCTCTAGCCACTGCGTTACAAAAGTATTAGGTTTGCCTCATGCGAATAGCCGTACCTAAAGAAATCCGTGAGGGCGAAAAGCGCGTAGCGCTCGTTCCAGACATTATCAACAAATTAACTCGATTGGGTTATGAAGTCTCAATCGAATCTGGTGCAGGAACACACTCGCAAGCAACCGATGAAGATTTCAAGAGTGCAGGTGCATCAGTTGTAAATGGTGATGTACTCAAGGATGCCGATGTCGTTCTCAGTGTTTCACCACTAACTCCAGCGCAGATGTCTTCACTCAAAAAGGGTGCGCTGACGATCTCTTTCCTATCTCCTGTAACTGCCGTTGATTCAATTGAAGCAGCAGCTAATGCGGGAGTTACGGCGTTTTCACTCGAACTAGTGCCACGTATTTCACGCGCACAATCTATGGATGCGCTCACTTCGCAGGCACTCTGCGCTGGTTATCGCGCAGTATTAGTTGGCGCAGAAATGTCACCACGATTCTTTCCACTATTAATGACAGCCGCCGGAACTGTTACGCCCGCACAAGTTCTTGTATTGGGAGCGGGTGTTGCTGGATTGCAAGCAATTGCAACAGCTCGCAGACTGGGCGCAGTTGTTTCGGCGTATGACGTTCGTCCATCTTCTGCTGATGAAGTTAAATCAATGGGTGCAACATTTATTGATCTTGAATTAGAAGCACTCGAAGGTGCCGGCGGATATGCACGCGAAATGACTCCAGAGCGCGCAGCTAAGCAACGCGAATTACTCACTCCATATATTGCTAAGTCGCACGTTGTAATAACAACTGCTGCGGTCCCTGGACGACAAGCACCGCAGTTAATGACACAAGCGATGGTTGATTCAATGGGACCAGGAACAATCATCGTTGACCTTGCTGCAGAAACTGGCGGAAACGTTGAAGGTTCAAAGCCAGGCGAAGTTGTTATTACAAAAAATGGTGTGCGCATTTGGGGCGGCAAAGATGTACCAAGCCAGTTGCCTTTTCACGCATCTAGTTTGTACTCACGCAACGTTGTAAATCTTTTGACGCTTCTGACAAAGCCAGCGGCAGAAGGAAGTGCGCTCTCTTTAAATCTTGATTTTGAGGATGAAATTATTAATGGTTCAGCCGTAACACATGCAGGAGCTAAGCGAAATGGAGGCGCAAAATAATGGAACCGATTGCAATCATTTCGATCTTCGTTCTTGCGGTGTTCGTAGGTTTTGAAGTTGTATCTAAAGTTTCATCCACCTTGCACACTCCGTTGATGAGTGGTGCCAACGCTATTCACGGTGTGATTTTGGTTGGTGCAATTATCGTTGCCGATCACAGTAAAACTAATCTCGAATTAGGGCTCGCAGTTGCAGCAATCATCTTGGCCACAATCAATATGGTGGGCGGATTCGTCGTAACAGATCGCATGCTCGAAATGTTTAAGCCAAAGAAGGGCGGCGAGAACAAATGAGTTATTTTGTATATAGCTTGATTGGTCTTGCTGCCGGAGTCTGTTTCATTCTTGCTCTTAAGGGCCTATCAACACCAAAGACTGCCCGTCGTGGAAACATGATTGGTGCAATTGGAGCAACGATTGCAACCGTAGTTGTCTTCTTTTATTCCAAAGATGGAGCGTCTCTTCCACTCAATAACCTAGGTTGGATTCTCGGTGCGATTGCTGTCGGTGTTGTCATTGGCGTTCCTGCTGCACGCAAAGTTCAGATGACACAGATGCCACAACTAGTTGCACTATTTAATGGTGTGGGCGGTGGCGCTGCTGCACTTGTAGCCATTGTTGAATACTTAAATCTTGGTGA